>DASTXK010000124.1:0-14820 GCA_035765555.1 Acidobacteriaceae bacterium | reverse complement strand
TGCGCGTGAGGTGGAGGTCGCGCGTGGTGACATAAGGCCCCACCACGGTGGACCAGTGCAGCCGAATCCTGACCTCGGCGTCATCCGCCGTTTTGTGCAACGGGTGAATGTCGAATTTTTCCAGAGTGGCGTAAGTGCGGAGGCTCAGGTGGTATCCGGTGATGTCGTGTTCAAACTGCGACTGAGTGAATTCGGCCTTGTTGCCGAGCTGCTGATACGCCGCCCCCCAATGATGCACGCGAAGCTCGTCTCCAAGATTCTGCACCGCAGCCATGGGCGTGGATGAGGGCCGCAACAGGCTACGGCCTCCGGCGTATGAAACCGCCGATTGCACAGGCCACAGCGTTCCGATGACGACCACCAAAATGGTGAGGCCGATCACGACGATAGCGAGGACAACTCCTTTCGCGCTCATGACGCCACGCTCCCGGGCACGATATTTTCCGCTGTCGCATAGGGCCGGTCGTCCGGCTCGTCGTGCTCCTTCTTGCCGGGAATTAAAACCACGAGAATGGCGAGTATGCTGCTGCCGAAGGGGAAGATTCCCCACATGACGCCTTGCCAATGCGGCGGCTTTTGCGGCGCGTTGATGGGAGTCGCGGGCGGAACGCCGTCCCTGGTCCAGATGACGATCGTGTCGTCATCGAGGCTGTCGACTCTGCGCCATCCGCTGAATTCAAGCAATGGGTCATAATACTGATCGCGAACGATCACCCACTTCAACCCGTAGCGGTCAGCGTGTCGCAGCATGGCGCGCAGCGCCTCCAGGCCGTTAGCTCCGAAAAATTTAGAGCTGGTGAGCGCGGCGCCGCCGTGGCTGGTCAACTCCGGCAATCGCCGGCCGGAGTTCCACTCACCGTCTACGCTGCTTGCATCGGTAAGGACCGCAAGGCGCGAGATTTTGTAGCCAAAGCCAAGAGTCACGTAACGATAGTGGTCGTGTCCATCACGGTTGAGCCAATTCGCCGTGGACTCGACCTCGAAGGGCCGGGTGTCCGCCGGGCGGAAGCTGGCCCACGCCACAGCCAGCGCGCAGGAGGCCAGGGCCAGTATGGCCAGCGGAATGGCCGCGCGTCTGCGGTAGCGCGCTATCAGTTCGGAAGCGATAAGGCCGATGAACGGAAGCGCCAGCAAGGTCGCCCAGTAGCTGAAGCGCTCCATGGTGAGCACGCGATAGGCGCGCTGCAGCAACCAGTGGCCAACGGGCGTGGTGCCGCCGAGGCCGATCAGAAATGCGATCCAGAAGCCCAACATGAGCGGGCGGAGCCGCGCCACTTTCGATCCACGAATGAAGATAAAGGGCAGGGCCAGAATCATGGCCCCATAAGGCACGATGAAGTAGTTGAGGCCAAAATTCAGGTTGAGGATGTAGTTGGAGCGGCTGGGATGCGGAATCGGCGTCTGCGTGACGGGATAATGAATCAGCGCGATCCAGAACGGAAGCAGCACGACTATCACGGCAGCCGATACGATTACAACAATCGTGATTGTGCGCGCCCAGAATGCTCCCCATGATGTGCGCTCGCCGCCCTCGCGGTCGAGCATAACAAGCGCGAGCACCGGAATTGCGAAGAAGAAGGAGCCAAACAGCAGGGTTGCATGGTGGGCGGCGGCGGCGGCGGCAAACAGCACGGAGGCCTTCAGCAGAGCGCGTCCGCTGCCGCGCCGTATCCACTCAAACATGTAAGGCAGCGCGAGCAGATAAAGCGGGGCGGCGCAGGTGGTGCCCAACTGCCCGGCGTTGTAGACCAGGAAACTTTCAGATCCGAGGAAAATGCAGGCCAGGGCGGCGAAGGAAGCGGCGCGAGGGCTGACCCACAGCTTTGAGAACCGATAAACGCCGACTACCAACAGCAGAACGGCGGCGAACTGCACCACCATGTAGGCCATATCGAGGCCGAAGAGCCAGGAGAGGACCGCTGTCCATTGCTGCGGCAGCGGCGGATACGTCGTCTGCGAGAAGCCGGCGTACCACTTGGGGTTCCACGGATCAAACCAGTGGTGGACATAATGCGAGGCAAAAAAGATATGGAAATTCGTGTCGTAGGACTTCAACGGCAACTGCATCATGAGCAGGGGCAGATGCACCGCTGTGGCGACCAGCAGCAGCAAACTCATGGGTATTGGCCGTGTTGAAGGGGCAACAGACTCAGTTGACGAAGCGACAGTCTCTGTTTGCAAGGCTTTCCTCTTGAATCCGGTTTGATCCGGAAATTGCCGACGTTGGTTGCTTGAGGAGCGGGCATTGGCGTATCCGCCTTGCCAGCCGCGCGCATGAGCGGGACAGCCAACGCACGGGACTTTTCGGGAATCAAAGCGCATTGAAAGTGAAAGCTTACGTCGGTGAACCGTTGATCGCTAGACCTGCATGTATAACAACCGCATATCTCGCCTTTCTGGTAATGGCATTGGTCCGCCCCGCTCCGGCGCAGACCTATAAGGTGGGGTCCGGACAGACCACGCAAACCACCGCCCCCAGCAAGAGTGAAACCAAGAGTCAACCGCAAAGGCAGCAGCTTGGATTTGGTTCTAATATCCAGAACGCCCGCCTGGCGCGGGCGGCGGAAGATGCGTTGCGGCGCGGCGACCATGCGCAGGCGCTCCAGTACGCGCAGCGGGCCGCGCAGGCAAGTCCCAGCGATCCGCATTTGTGGTTCCTGGTGGGCTATACGGCGCGGCTTGCCGGTAATTTGCAGCTTTCCATCAGCTCCTATCAGCGCGGCCTGCGGCTTGATCCATCGTCGCTCGATGGCCGCTCAGGGCTGGCGCAGGCCTACAGCGCGGCGGGGCAAACAAATGAGGCGGAGCGACTGCTGAAGGAGGTTGTCGCGACCGCACCGCAACGCAGCAACGACGCACTGCTGCTGGGAAACCTCTACATGAAATCGGGCGACTACTCCGGCGCGCTCAACTGGCTGGGCAGAGCCGAAAGCGCCAAGCCATCGGCGCGTTCGGAACTGCTGCTCGCGATCTCCTATCAGCGCCTCAACCAGATGGACCAGGCCCGGCATTATCTGGATATGGCGAAGCGGCGTGCGCCCAACAACCCCGAGGTGCAACGCTCGCTGGCGGGCTATTATCGCCAGACAGGCGATTACAAGCAGGCCATCGACGCGCTCAAGTCGATCCACAATCCGACGCCGCCCGTGCTGGCCGAGCTTGCGTACACCTATCAACTGGACGGCCAGTCGGACCAGTCGGCGGCGCTCTACGCGCAGGCCGCGAATGCCATGCCGAAGGACATCGGCTTGCAGCTCTCCGCCGCACAGGCCGCAGTGGGCGCAGATTCCATCGATAAGGCGGAGCCGTTCCTCAAACGAGCGGCGACGATTGACCCGAATTATTACCGCCTGCACGCCATTCGGGGGCAGATTGCCCAGCGTCAGGAGCGCGACCAGGACGCGGTGCGCGAGTACAACGAGGCGCTGGCGAATCTGCCTCAAACGCCCACGGAAGGCCCGCTCTATCCCATCCAGCTTCGCATGAATCTTGTTGAACTCTATGGCAGCCTCAACGACAAGAAATCCGCAGACGAGCAATTGGCCACCGCGCAGAAGGCGATCAACGCGCTTAACGAACAGGGCGCGAACAGGGTTGCTTTCCTGCGGCTGCGGGCGATGATCAAGATGAAGACCGGGGCCACGGAGAGCGCGCTTGCCGACATGAAGGAGGCGCTCGCGCTCAGCCCACGCGATCCCAACAATCTTCAGGTCGACGGCGACCTGCTGATGAAGCTTGGCCGCACCGAGGAAGCAATTGCGGTCTACAAGAAGATTCTGGATATAGATTCGCATAACCGGTACGCGCTCACCTCGCTGGGTTACGCTTCACGCGCGGCCGGGCGCGACCGCGATGCGCAGAAGTACTTCGAGCAGTTGGCAAAAGATTATCCAACGCTCTACGTTCCCTATCTCGCGCTGGGAGACATGTACACGGCGCGCCGCGACTTTAAAAAAGCGGAGGCAGCCTATACCAAGGCCTATTCACTGGCTCCGAACAAATCTCTCGTTGTCGCCGGAGGCATGACCGCCGGCATCGAATCGCAAGACCTTAAGCTGGCCGGCATGTGGTATGGGCGTGTGAAGCCGGAGATGCGACATAATCCGCTGGTGCTTCGCGAGACTGAGCGGTACCTGAGCTTCATGGGCAAGTATGAGGAGTCAGCGGCGGCTGGCCGGGAGGCCATCAAGTCTCTGCCGCGCGACCGCGATGTGGTGGTCTATCTCGGATACGACTTGCTCCACCTGGGGAAATATGACGAGCTGTTGCAGCTTACCCAGGAGTACTACGATCTGCTTCCCAGGGAGCCGGACATTCCGCTGCTTGCCGGATACGTTCGCAAGCATAACGGCCAGATGGAACTCGCGCGGCGCGACTTTGCCGAGACGCTGAAGCGCGACCCCAAGGTCGAGACCGCCTATGTGAACCTGGGCTACGTGCTGAATGATCTGAAGCATCCGGGCCCCGCGGCGGTGAACTTCGAGTCCGCCATTAAGTTGAACCCGAAGGACGGCGAGGCGCATCTGGGGCTCGCGTACTCCAGCCTTGATCTGCAAAACGCGGAAGTCGCTATTAAAGAGTCCAAGGTGGCCGAAAAGCTGATGGGAGACTCGGAGCCGATCCATGTGATTCGAGCGACAGCCTACGGACGGGAGGGCCTGCTGACCAAGGCCGAGGCTGAATATCGCGCCGCGTTGAAGTTCTCTCCGGACAATCCGAGCCTGCATTACGGCCTCGGCAACTCTTTGTTCGCGCAGCGGAAGTTCAACGACGCCGTGACTGAATTGAAAGTGGCCGAAAGGCTCTCGCCGGGAGACGCCCCCATCTCCGCGTTGATCGCCCGCGCCTACGCGAATCTTGGCGACCGCACACAGACGTATCGCTATGTGGAGCTTGCTGAGCAGCAGGCGAAACGCACTCCCGGGGCGATGCAGGACCGTGACCCAAACGGCAGCGAGTTGAGCCAGATCTACGTGGCGACCGGCGAGGCGCTCAGCACGCTCGGCGACGACGAAGCCGCCATGGGCCGCTTCCGCAGCGCGCTGATTGCGCCCGGCAGCAACCGCGTAAGCGTGCGCCTGGCGATTGCGCAACTCATGGCGCAGCAGGAGAAGACCGCCGACGCGCAGCGGCAGATCGCCCTCGCCATGATGGAAGGCGAGGCCGGGCAGGCGCCCACGCCGACCGGCCCGCAGTATGTTCAGGCGGCGGACGTGCTGCGCAGTCTGCATGAATACAAGCTCTCACAGGCCTATCTTGAGAAGGCACAGGATGCGGGCGCGCCGGATATTTCTGTCCGCATTGGAAGGGCAAACAACTATCTGGCCCTCGGCGACACGAACAGGGCGGCGGCGGAACTGGAGTCGGTGAGCCGCGAAGCGGGAAGCGAGTACAACTATCAATATCTGCTGGCCCAGGCCAATGTGCTGCAACAGGAGCACCGCGGCGCGCAGGCGCTCACCGCGTTTGCCCGCGCGGCCAGCACCGCAGGCGAAGACCAGACCGCCCAGCAGCAGTTGCTCCGTGCCGGAGCGAATGAAGGCTACAGGGTGAACAACACCGTGAGCCTGCTTTCAAACTTCATTGTGCAGCCAATTTTTGAAGACACCACGGTTTACGCGCTCGATGCCAAGCTGGACGGGCCGGTCCCAATTACGCCGGCCGACACTTCCCTGCTGCCGCCGCCTCGCTCTTCGATTGAGACCCAGTGGACCAACGCCTTTCACCTTCATCTGTGGAACCTGCCCACCACCGGTGGGTTCTTCCAGATACGAAATGCGCGCGGCACCATATCGGTGCCCAGCACCAGTTCCATCGTGAACCGCAATACGACGGATTATTCATTGAATTTCCGCATGAGCCCGACGGTCCGGATTGGCAGCAACGTGCTGACTTTCAGCAGCGGCATTCAGACGACGATTCGCCGCGACTCCAACAACCCGATTGATATGAACCAGAATCTGTTCCGGGTGTTCACCTATTTCAACACCGGATCATTCTTCAACGCGGTTTCCGTCAATGGCTTCGTGCTTCACGAATCCGGGCCGTTCACTGAGAAGAACCTGGACTCGCATGAGTTCGCGGCGGCGGTCAACTTCCGCGTGGGCTCGCCCTGGGGAAGAACGGCGCTGGTCACAGGATGGGGAGCGAACCACCAGACATTTTCGCCCTCCGGAACGGAGGACTACTACACGGCGTCCTATATCGGGCTCACGCACCGCTTTTCGGAAAAATTCAGCGTGGAGGGGCTAGTGCAGGACCTGCGGACGTGGCGCATTTTCAACTCAAGGTCAGGCATTGCCCAGGTGTTGCGTCCGGCGGGGACCATCGACTTCTCCCCCACGCGCAATTGGGCCATCCAGGCTTCGACTTCTTACTCCAGCAACCGGAGCTTCCATGTATATGATGCGTTTCAGAACAGATTTTCGGTTTCCTATTCGCACGCTTTGCGCCGTAACTTCAATGCTGACACTGGCGAGGTTTCCCTCCAGTATCCAATTCGTTTCTCGGCGGGTATCCAACAAGAGACTTTCTTCAATTTCCCGGGCAAATCCAACCAACAGTTCCGACCCTATATAAGCATCACATTGTTTTAGGGATTGTTTCAGGGAATTGAAGAAGGGACCAAAGATTCATGAAGATTTGCCTAGTAGCGACTTTTCCCCCCAGTGGCCGGCAATTGAATGAATATGCGTTTCACATTGCGCGAGAGCTTCGGAACCATCCGCATGTGAAACTGACAATCCTTGCCGATGAACTTACCGATTACGAATTTGCCACCGACGCCAACGGCAACTCGCTCCACGCCCAGATGCAGGCGGAATTGCCCAACTTCGAGGTGATCCGCTGCTGGCGCTTCGGCAGCATGACAAACCCACTGCGGCTGCTGAACGTGATTCGCCGCATCAAGCCGGACGTGGTCTGGTTCAACCTGGTCTTTTCCAGCTTCGCCACACCGGAGAATCCTTTCGCCGCATTCGCGGGCTTGTCCGCGCCGGCCCTCACTCGCGCGTCAGGCTTCTTCACCCACATCACGCTGCACCACATTATTGAGCACGTCGATTTCGCGGCGGCCGGCGTTCAGCGGGGACGTCTTCTGAGCCTGGGAACGAATGCCGCCACCAAGGCGCTTCTGCGGGCCAACTCCGTCTCGGTACTGCTTCCCAGCTATCGCGAGACTCTCACCGCCAAATACGCCGCAAGCAATGTTCTGCTGGGTACTCACGGCACCTTTGCGCAATCCCCAACTCCACCAGATTTCACGCGGCGCGGCAATCCCGACCTGCGCATCCTGGCCATCGGACATTGGGGCACCTACAAGCGGCTGGAAACGCTGATGGAGGCCTTCCCAGCCATTCTGAAGAAGGTGCCGAACGCACGGCTGATTGTTGCCGGGGCCAATCACCACACCAAGGCCGGATACTGGGAGTCCATTCGCAAGGCGCAGCCCGCGCATTTGCCGATCGAGTTTCGCGGATACGTCGCGGAAGAAGACATCCCCGAGCTCTTCAGCACCACTTCGGTTGTGGTGATGCCTTATGACTCCGCCACCGGATCGAGCGGGCCTGCCCACCAGGCCTGCGAATATGGCATCCCGATTGTCTGCGCCGATATCAATGACTTCCGCGCCATGGCGATGGAAGAAGACATGGCGATCAGTTTCTACCGGAAGGGTGATGCGGCGGATCTCGCGGACAAGCTCACAGAAATCCTTCAGTCGCCCGAGCAGCAGCGCCAGATGGCGGAGCACAACTACGCCGCCGGTACCCAGATGACCATGGCCACCGTGGTCCGCAACTACCTGCGCTGGTTTGAACTGAACAGGTACAAGCGGTCGCTGACAACCATTCCCGGGCGGCATTTTGCGCCAGTGGGGGCGATGGCCGGTTCCGCGGAAAGCCTCGGTTCGGTGGACTTTTCCGATTCCCTTTCTTTTCGCAAATCCAATCCGCAGCGGAAATCGAAGTCCGGCCCCGTGAAAGAACATTCCGAGGAAGATCGTCCTCAGACCGCACCCATGCTGGAAAGCGATTTCTAGTACAGGTTCAGGTTTCCGTGAGACATGTATGGAAACGCCGAGCTTTCCGCGCAACGAGAAGCTAACTAAGCGGTGGCATTCCCGCATCTAAGGTGGTTGCCGGTTCTCTCGTTGTGCAATTCAACCGGAATGGACGTTTGGAGAATATGAGGCTTCTTCCCCGCTCTTTTCAAAGAATTGCTACAGTAACGTGTTTTTCTCTACTCCTGATCTCCACCGGGTGCGGTGTTTCGCATAGTTCCGGGCCAGCGGCCAAGCCGACCGTATCGATCTCGGCCAATCCCACTTCCGTTACCGCCGGAAGCGCCTCCACGCTGACAGTGGCCGCGACGAATGCGCTATCTGTCACCGTGACGGGAACAGATAATAGCAGCTTTACCCTGTCCGGAAACGGCGGGACAAAATCGGTGAGCCCAGCGGCCACCACTACATACACAGCTACGGCAAATGGTCCGGGAGGTTCGGCAACCGCGTCAACTTCCGTTACGGTGAACGCCGTTGCTAAGCCCACCGTCACGATTTCCGCCAACCCCACGGCCGTGTCGCCGGGCAGCCCCACTACTTTGACCGTCGCCGCCACCGATGCCACAGCCGTCACGGTCACAGGCAGCGACGGAAGTTCCTACGATCTGCAACCCACAGGCGGCACGCAGAGCGTCAGCCCGATGGCTACCACAACCTATACGGCCACCGCCAATGGAGCGGGGGGAACGGCAACCGCGACAACCACTGTAACGGTGTCCATAATGGCGCCCACCGTTACCATCTCCGCGGACCCTTCCACCATCTCCGCGGGTAAATCCGCTAATTTGACCGTGGTCGCTACCAATGCCACCACAGTTACGGTCACGGGCAGCGACGGCAGTTCCTATAATTTGCAACCGACGGGCGGCGTGCAGAATGTAAGCCCCGCAGCCACCACCACCTACACAGCGGATGCCAACGGGGCCGGAGGAGACGTCCAGGCCACCGCGACCGTCACCGTGATACCGGCGGGCAGTATCGATGCCATCAATCACGTCATCTTTATGCTGCAGGAGAACCATACCTTCGACAATTATTTCGGAATGTTGAATCCCTACCGCAAAGCCAACGGCTGGAACATCGGCGCCGACGGCAAGGACTACGAGGTTGACGGCATTGCAGACAAGCTCGGCTCGATCACCAACTCCGACGATGAGGGCACGGCGTTTCCGCTCTTCAAATTCAAGAGCACCTGCGTGGACGACATGACCTCGGACTGGCTCGCCAGCTATGGGGACGTGAAGCGCTACGACCGCTCAACGACCCGCATTCCCGCGATGGACGGTTTTGTCCACAACGCGGAGGGATATGCGAAATTCTGTTCGACCAACACGGCCTGCTCTGGAACTTTCAGTGACACCACCGGCCGGCGAGCCATGGGATATTACGACCAGGATTTCCTGAACTACTACTACTACATGGCTTCGCAGTTCGCGATTTCCGACCGCTGGTTCTCGCCGCTATCCAGCAAGAGCGTGGGCAACCGCATCGCCACTTTCACCGGAGGCACGACTCAGGGTTTGGTGTACGATCCGGGCAACGACGATCATTTGCCTCAACTCGCTATCGCGAACATCTTCCAGAAGCTCGACCAGGCCGGCGTTTCATGGAAAATCTACTACACGGCAACCCAGGGCTTTTGCCTTGGTGACAGCGATTGTCCGCCAACCGCCACAGGGGCGAATAAGCTATATCCCGCGACTTATTTCTCGAACCTGACGTATTCCTTAAACTACCTACAGGGGAACCCGACCGGGACTTGCCCCGCCCCGCTGCAGCCTTCCAGCGTAGTGGGCGACTCCAACAACACCTTCTGCATCGACCCAAACCACATCGCGCCGCTGGATGATCCGAATTACGGCTACTTCCACGACCTGACGAACGGCACGCTGCCCAGCTTCACGTTCATCGAGGCCGGCTACGGGCGCAACGATGAACACCCCGGCTCTCTGCAATCGATATTGGCGGGACAGACCGAGGTGGCCAAAATTGTGAACGCGCTGATGACCAGCACGTCATGGAAAGACTCGGTCTTTTTCCTGAGCTATGACGAGGGCGGCGGGCCGTATGACCACGTGCCTCCGGTGCCCGGCCACTCGAACGACTTTACCGATCCCTCGCTCGGGACCATTCCGGACATCTCGAACATCGCCGTGAATCCCGACGGCTACAACCCGTGCCTGCCGCCGGGTGGAACGCCGACCACGAACTGCGACCTGAAAACTACAGACCCCGGCGCGAATCCCCTCGACGCTCCGGCGCAGCAGGGGTTCGCGGCCCAGCTAGGTTTCCGCGTGCCGGACATCGTGATCTCTCCGTTCACGCGCAAGCACTACGTGTCGCATATTCCCATGGACCACACTGCGGTCATCAAGTTTGTGGAGAACCGCTTTATCGGGCCGGACGCGCATCTGACGGCCCGCGACCAGGCACAGCCAAATCTGCTGGACTTTTTCGACTTCACCAACCCACCGTGGCTCACGCCGCCCACGCCGCCAACTCCGGTAAGCTCCAGCAGCAGTTGCACGCCGGACGACATGGGGCCGTGACGTTAGCGCCGCTGTTCCGGCAGCTACAATCAGATTCATGCACGATGTAGTGGTGTATTCGCGCGCGGGATGCTGCTTGTGCGACGTCATCAAGGAAACGCTTGCTGCGTTGCAGACTGAAGCCGATTTCCAGTGGCGCGAGGTGGATATCGACGCCGATGCGGAATTACAGCTGAAGTATAACGACGAGGTCCCGGTGGTGTTCATCGATGGGCGCAAGGCCTTCAAGTACCGAATGAGCGGGACTGAGTTTTTAACGGCTTTGGCGCGGAGATAAGCAGCCCTAGCCAGGGGAGATCCCGCCGGCGGAGAGTTACTGCCTTCAGTGCTTAACGAGCGGGGTTCCGTGCGGGGAAATAAGGATGATGGCGCCCTTTCCTGGCTTCTTGGGTTTTAACTTCACCTGGTGATGCCCTAGGTCTCCGATGGCCTTCGGGGACACCAGAATCTGATACCCAGCCGGCGGCTTGAATAGTGATGGGTCGGGTTCAGAACGGTCGATGTCAAACAGATCTTCGACCAAGCTCCTGCCATCTGCAGTGTTTTGGAGTGACTGCACGATCAAGCCGAGGTCAATGGAGAGCCAGGTTTCATCCGTTACTGTTACAGGGTGTTTGGTATTGTTGCCGTTTTCCCCTGGTAGGCAAATCTGCGTAATTCGATCGCCTGCGGCGTATACGCCGTTGACCCATTTGGACCGCAAGCGCACATCTTTAAAGCGCGTCCCCTGAGCCCGCGCATAATCTCCGAACTGATGCGTGAGTGGAAATTGCGTGTACTCATTGCGCATTTTGTAGTTTGTCTTGATCGCCTGGTGAGGCGAATCCTTCCCCACGTCCCATTGCCAGAGCACATGTTCGACAGGATCGACCACCTGCACATTGTAGAGTTCGTGTCCTTCAAAAGAAGTGTCCCGGCTCTCACGCCGGACTCGACCTTGCGAGTCCCGCCACTCCAAAAACGTTCTCTTTCCCTTCACAACGGTTCCATCGGCGAGTTTCTCTTCACATACGAATATTCTTGTTGCGTTGTAAGGCAAATCTTTCGTGACGATATCGAGCCTCATCACGGATGACGTGACATCTGGAATGCAGGTTTTGGCGGGGTGGGCCTGCGCCTGTGCAGTGCATGCAACGGCAAATCCGGCCAGGAAAACCCATGCTGCGAAGCGCATAAGCCTCTCCTTTGTACTTGCTGGCTGGAAAGACTACCGCGTTCCGAAATTGAATTCAAGCAATCAGGACAGCTTTCCGCTATTCTTCGGCTGCTAATTGATGCCGGAGGTCGGCGCCGCGAATCCAGAAGATCACGTCGGTGGCGATGTTGGTGGCGTGGTCGGCGATGCGCTCCAGATTGCGCGAGATGATGATGGCCTGGAGGGCCTGCGCGGCGCAGTCGGGGCGGTGCTGGATGACCCGGATAAGGTCGGCGTGCGCGAGGCGGTTCATGTGGTCGATTTCATCGTCCATGTTGCGCACGGACTCGGCGCGCGCGACATCGCCCTCAAGCAATGCGTGGATCGAGGTGCGGATCATGCGCGAGGCGTAATTCCCCATTTTGAGGATGTCGACGGGGAGATCAGTGCGCGGGTCCTGAAGCAGTTTCAGGGTGCGGAGCGCGGTGCTCATGGCCTGGTCGCCGATGCGCTCGAGGTCTCCGTTGATGCGGATAACGGCAAGGATGAAACGC
Source organism: Acidobacteriaceae bacterium (assembly GCA_035765555.1). Taxonomy (GTDB): domain Bacteria; phylum Acidobacteriota; class Terriglobia; order Terriglobales; family Acidobacteriaceae; genus Silvibacterium. The sequence continues at coordinate 2,520 of DASTXK010000124.1, read as the reverse complement.
AGGTCGATGGCCATGGGCTGCTCCTTGGCGAGCAGTTCGTAGGCCATTTCGTCCACCTCGCGCTGGCTGGCGTTGATGGCCTCCTCGTTCTGGCGCACGTATTCGCAGAGATCCGCGTCGCGCTGAATGTAGGCCTCAACGGAAGATTCGACCGCCTGCTGCGCGAGCGCGGCCATGGCAAGAAGCTTCTCCTTGAGCTGCGCGAGCTGCTGATGGAAGTGGATGCGTGGCACTTCGTTAGTTTACAGGTCTCAGTGCAGCGGTAAACACAACCTCAAACCCAGGTCTCTGCAAGACCCCCGCCCGAGTGCTTATCCTAATTTTTCTTCGGCCTGCTTCGTGGCCTCGTAAATCTGCTCGAAGGATTCAACCGCATAGAGGACCTTCTGCATCTCCGAGACGAGGAATTGTTGATCGAGGACCTGGTCGAGGTTGAAGTCGCGAATCTCGGGGCCCGCGCCGATCTTTGGGCCTTCGATCACATGCGTGGCTTCGCCGTGTGAGGAGATGAGTCCGCTGCCGTAGAGCTTGATTTCGCCGTTCTGGCGGATAACCCCAAACTCCACAGTGAACCAGAAGAGGCGGCCCATGCGTTCCAGCTTGTCCTTGTCAGTGAGGGCGGCGCACACGCGGCCATAGTGCTCCAGAAAATCCGCGAAGACCGGATGCGCGTGCATGGGGACGTGCCCGAAGACGTCGTGGAAGATGTCCGGCTCCGGCGTGTATTCGAGCGAGTCGCGGCCGCGCAGATAGGTGGTGGTCGGGAACTTCCTCGCGGCAAGCATCTCGAAGAAAGCGTCCGGTGGCAGGAATCCGCTGACCGGGGTGGCGTTCCAGCGGGTGCGCGGGGCGAGGCGGCGGTTGACTTCGGCGAGATTCGGAATGGCGTTTTCGCGGAGGCCGATGACGTGGAATCCTTCGAGGTACTCGGCGCAGGCGTGCTCGGCAAGCTGGGGCATGCGGCGGCGGACGAGCTCCGCCCACACGGAGTGCTGCTCGGGTGTATAGGCTTCCCAGTTCTGCTGGATCAGAAAAGGCTCGGCAACGGTGAGCTGCGCGGCTTGGGTATTCATGGAGTCAGACCCCGGCGAAACCCTTGAGCATTCCACCAATAGGTTGGATGTGTCAAATGGGGCGCGAGCACGCCCCGACTCCGCTCAGCGGGCCGCCTGGGAGCCGCTTCTTATTGCGTGGTGCCGCGCGGATTTGCCTGGGCGGTCTGGGTGGGGCGCGCGGGGCGGGGGTAATAGCCCTTCTTGGTGCGCACGATGAGCTTGCCGTATCCGGGCGCGTGGACCTCAACATGCACAGTGCGGTAGCCGCCCAGGGTGGGCGACTTGGTGGAATGGTATCCAACGGTGTACTGGTTGCGGATGTCCTCGGCGACTTCCTTCGCAATTGATCTCACGTCGCTCAGGGATGAGGGAAAGAAGGAGAGGCCGCCGGTGTCACTGGAGAGCGTATCGAGCGCCTCGCGGGCGCGGCCTGCCTCCTCCGGCTCGTCGTCGTAAAGCAGGCCGATGGAGTAAACCACAGGGCCGCCGAGGTCCTGCACCCGTCGCACCACCTGCTGAAGCGTCAGGCGGGAGGCGTTGTCCGCGCCGTCGGTAATGATGAGCAGCACCTGCTTGGGCTGCTTGCCGTACTTGGAAAGCTCGTCGGCAGAAGCGGCCACGGCATCGTAAATGGCGGTGGTGCCTTTGGAATCCCAACGGGAGAGGCCGCGTTCGAGCAGGCTTACGTTAGAGGTGAATCCCTGATCGAGATAGGCGCGGTCGGAGAAGTTCACAACAAAGGCGGCGTCGTCGGGATTCGAGGCACGCATGAGGTCGAGAGCGGCCGCATCGACGGCGGAGCGCTTGTCGCGCATGGAGCCTGAGTTATCGACCAGAATGCCCATGGAAACGGGCAGGTCCTGCTGCTGGAACGAGGCGATGGTCTGCGGAACGCCGTCCTCCCAGACGTGGAAGTCTTCTTTGGGGAGGCCCTTGACGAGGTTTCCCTTGTCGTCGACCACCGTGACGTTCAGCAGGACCTCATCGACGTTCTCCTCAAGGGTGTAGATTCCGTTGCGGCCCTGCTGAATCGCCTGTCCGGTGCCGGACTTGGCCGAGGGCGGATGGAAGGGCATATTGTCCCGGGCGTCGGGAGACCAGACGGGGTCGTGGTCCAGCGTGAGATTGGGCTGGGTCTCCGGTTTGGTGGGGTCGTATTGTTTGGCGGCCGGAGTGGCCTCGGTCTGAGGCGCGGTGGTTTGCCCGAATAACGGAGCGCAGACGCAAAGGGCGAGGAGAGCCGGGAGGGGCCATTCAGGAAAGTGCGATATTGACAAGAACTTACGAACCATAGACTTGAGCGCGGCTTCGCTGTAGCTCCGCATGGTAGTCAGATGCAAATTGGGAGGAGCGGGTCACTTGGCCCTTAGATGCGGCGAATGGAGGGATTTACTGTGTCACCTCATTTTCGCCGGAGATGAGGCGGCCTTCGGCTGCGGCGCTTTCGAGGGCGCGCTCCAGTCCG
>DASTXK010000123.1:0-6590 GCA_035765555.1 Acidobacteriaceae bacterium | reverse complement strand
CCTTTTCTTTTCCAGGCAATCGCGTGGCTGACGTGGTATTTATATGCTATGACTGGAAGGACGCCCGGACAGGGGCCTTTGCCTTCCACCGGATTGACCAACGCTTAAGGAGCGAGGATGCGGTTTCCGCTTGAATTTATCGTGGCGTGCATGGCCGCCGTTGGATTTGTCGCGCTGGGCAGGTACTTTGTCCAGAACCCGGTCCGCGTGTACCGCACCGTGTCCTTTGGCAGGCAGCCGGACCAGATGGGTGTGCGGCTGATGCGCGGCGTCGGCTGGTTCTACATTTGCGGCGGAACCATTGCGGCGGTGCTGTTTCTTGCCGGGAGCGTAGCCGCAATTGTTCACGGACATCCGCGTTAATAGCCAATGGCCAAAGCCAAATTGCCAATAGCTATAAGAGTGATCCGGCGCGGATAACCTCAAGCGGCGGAGTTTGCTGAGTATCCAACAGGGACAAGGCTGAGGCGCGCGGCCAGCACCACGAGCGCGATCCACACCAGGTCGGCCCCCAGCAGGTGAAGAATCTGCATTGAGAGCGGCGTCAGCAGCGTCAGGTCAGCGATCCCCAGCGCATATTGCAATACAAGAAGGCCGGCAAGCAGCGCGGCGAGCTTGCGGTGTTCCGCTTTGCTCGCTCCGGCGACGATAAGCGCAACCACAAAAACTCCGGCCAGAATGGCGGCGGCCGGATGCAGCCAGCGCAGACGAAGCATCCAGTTGCTATGCGCGGAGAAGTCCTGAAGGAACGCCGCACGCAGGCTCGTCGCGGGATGCAGCGTATCCGCCAGCGCCGCCACCGAGCCGGTGACTCCCATCACGAGGATGGAGACAATTCCGGCGATGGAGAGTCCCATTCCGCGCAACTCGACGCTGCCGCGCATAAAGCCGCGCTTGCAGGAGAGCAGATGCGCCGTCAGCGCGATCGCACCCAGCATTAGCAGCGTATTGGTCAGGTGCAGTCCCAGATAAAGTGCGCGTGCGATGGACTGGTCGTTGGCCGTCATGCCGAACAGCACCAGCCCCGCGCCCAGCAGGGCTTCAAGAAAAATGAAGACCAGCGAAGCGACGGCGGTGGCGCGGGCCAGATGGCGTTTGGCCGTGCCGCGAAAAGTCCAGGCGACGAGGCCCACGATGGCCAGCAGGTCGATAAGGCTGGTGGCGCGGTGGGTGTATTCAATGATGGTGGAGATGGTGGGGTGGTGCTCAAAGACCGAGCCGTTGCACAGCGGCCAATGGTCCCCGCAGCCGTTGCCTGAGCCGGTGGCGCGCACCGCCGTTCCCCACAGAATGACGGCCACGTTGTAGGCGACGACCGCCCAGGCGTAGGCCCGCAGCGCGCGCGATGGAGTTGGAGACGAAACGGAAGGGGCCGCAACGGCGGTAGTGGGAGCGCTCATGATGCTTCAGCGACTATTTTACGGCTGAAAGGTGCAACTCGGCGCGGCTTGGTGGAATCTCGACCGATATGAAGAACACACGAATCCTCAGCATACTGCTGGCTTCCGCGCTGGTCGGCGGGGCCGGTGTGACTGCGATGGCGCAGAACAATGACGCCGGGCAGGAGATGAGAGACGCGGGTCGCCACACGAAAGATGCCGCGAAGGACTTTGGACAGGCGACAAAGGACACGACAAAGAAGGCCTATCACAAATCCAAAAAGGGGACGAAGAAGGCATACAACAAAACGAAAAAGGGAACCCACAAAGCCTATGACAAGACCAAGGAAGGCGGGCACAAGGCCTACAAGACCAAGGAAGGCGCGCAACACACCCGCGACAAGATGAATGAGAAGCGGCACAACGAAGAAAATCCGCACTAAAGGGTGTTTACCGCCAGGCAATCCTGGCGGGGAAACAGTCCCTCAGCCCGCGAGTTCCTTGGCGCGCTGTGCCGCCCGCATCACGGCCTTGATGAGCGTGACCCTCAGGCCGCCCTCTTCCAGTTCGAGAATGCCGTCTATGGTGCATCCGGCGGGGGTGGTCACAGCGTCTTTCAACAGCGCCGGATGGTAGCCCGTTTCGAGCACCATCTTCGCCGAGCCAAAGGCGGTTTGCGCGGCCAGCAGCGTGGCAATGTCGCGCGGCAGTCCCACCTTGACTCCTGCTTCGGCAAGCGATTCCAGAATGATGTAGATATACGCGGGGCCGCTGGCCGAGAGACCGGTCACGGCGTCCATGTGCTTCTCGTCCACAATCACGGTGCGCCCGACAGCCTCGAAAATGCGTGCGGCAAGCTCGATTTGCGCCTCGCTGACAAACTTCCCGCGGCAGAGCGCGGCGATGCCCGCGCCCAGCATTGACGGCGTGTTGGGCATGGCGCGGATCACCGGGATGTCCATTCCGGCCGCCTGCTCAATGGCCGATGTCTTCACCGAAGCAGCGAAGGAGATGAGCAGCTTCTTCGGCGTGAGCGCGGGCTTGATCTCCTCCATCAGGCCTGGCATCTGGAAGGGCTTGACGCCCAGCAGGATCACGTCCGCCTTACGCACGGCGGCAGCATTGTCGGTCGAGACTTCCACGCCCCACTGCGCGGACAGTGCGGAGGCGCGGTCTTCGTGCGCAACTGTGGCAACGATCTGGTCAGGGCCGAACATTTGCTCCTTTAGGAATCCCTGAAGGAGAATGCCGCCCATCTTTCCCGCGCCGAGTACAGCGACGCGCAATTGGTTCAAATCTGAGATGTCCATGTAAGTACAGAGTAACGGGGAACAGGGGGAAGGGCAAAGGGGAAAGGATTCGGGAACAGCCAACAACCACTGGCCAATCGCCGACAGGTTAGCATGGAGAGTGCGGTGACACCGCTTTCCATGATGAAGAAACTCTCTGCTTTGCCCGCCGTCGTCCTTCTGTCCTTTTGTGTGCTTCCGTGCGCCTCCGCGCAGACCTTTCCCAAATCCGTGCAGAAGCAGGCGGAGGAGCGGTCGTCTTTTCCTGGGACTATTTCTGCTCAGGCCGCCCCTCAATCTCTTGCCGACCGCCAGGCCACGCTCAAGTCGCTCTTCGATCAGATATGGCAGGACCGGCTGGAGCATGATCCGGAGTTCGCGTCCAGCATTGGCGACAAGCGCTACGACAACCAGCTTACGGACCGCTCCGTCGCAGCCTACAACGAGGCGCTGGCGCGCGGGCGCGGCTACCTCATCCGGCTCGGCCAGATCGACGAGACCGGAATGACCGATCAGGAAAAGCTCAGCAAGGAGTTGATGGTCCGCGAACTGGTCGATCAGCAGGAGAAGGCTGAGTTCAAGCCATGGGAGATGCCGATGACGCAGTTCAACGGCATCCAGATTGACCTGCCCGAGCTTGTCTCGCTGCTGACCTTTGAAACAGCGAAGGACTACGACGACTACACGGCGCGGCTGAACAAAATTCCCACGGCGATTCAGCAGGTCACGAACAATGCCATGACCGGCATTGAGGACCAGCGCGTCCCGCCGAAGTACATTCTTCAGAAGGTGTTGGCGCAGGTGAACGCCATTGCCAACCAGAAGCCGGAGGACACGCCCTTCGCGCAGCCGCTGAAGAAGTTTCCGGCGGGCATCAGCGCGGCGGAGCAGCAGCGGATTCGAACGGAGGTTCTGGACGCGATCCAGAAAAATGTGCTGCCCGCGTATCAAAGGCTGGCGCGCTTCCTCACCAAAACCTATATCCCAGCGGGCCGCACGGATCCGGGGATTTGGGCCATTCCCGATGGCGAAAAGTATTACGACTTTCTGGTAAAGCAGAGCACGACGACCGATCTGACACCGGCGCAGATTCACCAGATCGGTCTGGAGCAGGTGGCGAAGGACGAGGCTGAAATGACCGAGATCGCCCACAATCTCGGTTTCAAGGATCTGGCCGCGCTGCGGGCGTCGATTCCAACCAACCCCAAGCTGCACGCGCAAAGCCCCGAGCAGCTTCTTGATCTTTACAAACACTACATTGACCAGATGCGGCCCAAACTGCCCGAGCTATTCAACCACTTGCCCAAGGCGAAACTGGTGGTCAAGACGGTGCCCACCTATATGCAGCAGGACCAGACGCAGGCCTATTACGAGCAGGGCAGCGCGGACGGCAAGCGTCCGGGGGCCGTCTATGTGAACCTCTATAAGTATCAGGACCGGTTGCTTACCAACGTGGAGTCGGTTTCGTATCACGAAGGGATTCCGGGCCACCACCTGCAAATCTCCATCGCGCAGGAGATGACCGGGGTTCCGGCCTTCCGCCGCTACACCTACTACACGGCCTACACCGAGGGCTGGGCGCTTTATGCCGAGCATTTGGGCAAAGACATCGGCTTCTACCAGGACCCGTATCAGGATTACGGCCGTCTCGAAGCCGACGAGTGGCGGGCCATTCGGCTGGTGGTGGATACGGGGGTCCACTCGATGCACTGGTCGCGCCAGCAGATGATCGATTACTTCCGCGCGCACTCTTCGATGGACGAAACCAATATCGAGGAGGAAGTAGACCGCTACATCGCCTGGCCGGCACAGGCATTGGGATACAAGATCGGCCAGATGAAGATTCTGGAGCTGCGGGCCAAGGCGAACAAGGAACTGGGCCCGAAGTTCGATATCCGCAACTTCGATGATGAGGTAGTGGACTCCGGCGCGCTGCCGCTCGATATTCTGGAGCAGCGCGTGGACGCCTGGATTGCGGCGGGCGGCAAGCCGGTCAGCTAGCCGCAGGCAGCTTCTTCGCCCGTCGCTGTATCATAACCAGTCGGCTATGATTCACTTCCGCCATCCTTTGCCCGGTATCGACCGCCCCGAGATGGAGGCCGATGTCGTCATCATTGGCGGAGGCCCCGCCGGGATGGCATGCGCGCTCCGCCTCTCACAGTTGATCGACCAATATAACCAGGAGAACGCCGACGCTCCCCTGAGCAAGGAGAACATCTACGTTCTCGAGAAGGCGCGAGAAGTCGGCGGGCACTGTCTGTCAGGCGGGCTGCTCGATCCACGCTCCATGCACGAGCTGCTGCCGGGCTTCGAGGCGGAGGCTCCGCTCGACGCCGAGGTCACGAAGGAATCGGTCTGGTTCCTGCGCGAGAAGAAGGCGCGGCGGCTGCCCTTTGTTCCGCCACCACTCAGGGAACACGGCAACTACATCGTCTCGCTGAACAAGTTCACCAAGTGGCTCGGCCAGAAAGTGGAAGACGCCGGGACTACCGTCTTCACAGGCTTCGCTGGGGCCGAACTGCTCATGGACGGTGAGCGCGTCATCGGCGTTCGCACCGACGACAAGGGCGTCGGCAAGGACAACCAGCCCAAGGCCAACTTCGAGCCGGGGTATGACCTCCGCGCCAAGGTCACGGTTCTGGCCGAGGGCGTGCGCGGCAACTGCGCCAAGCAGCTTATCAACACGCTCGGCCTTGAAGACCCCAAGCACGCGCAGGTCTATGGCGTCGGCGTGAAGGAGCTATGGGAGATTCCCGCGGGCCGCATCGCCAAAGGCGAGGTGCGGTATACGCTGGGCTGGCCGCTGACCAACTCCGAGTACGGCGGGGCCTGGATTTACGGCATCAGCGACACGGAGGTCTCCATCGGCTTTGTCACCGGCCTCGACTACGAGGACCCGCGCACCGACCCGCATCACGTCTTCCAGTCTTTCAAGCTGCATCCGTTCGCGCAGCGCATTCTTGAGGGAGGAAAGATGATCCGCTACGGAGCCAAGGCGTTGCCCTACGGCGGCTGGCTCACCATGCCGCGCATCTACGGCGACGGATGGATGCTGCTGGGCGATGCCGCAAGTTTTCTAAATTCGCAGCGGCTCAAGGGCATTCATCTTGCCATCAAGAGCGGAATGCTGGCGGCGGAGACGGCCTTCCAGGCACTGCGGACCGGCGACGCTTCCGCCTCTACTCTGCGCGGCTACAAGGACGCGGTGGACGGGAGTTGGATCGGGGCCGAGCTTTATCCCGTGCGCAACTTCCATCAGGGCTTCGAGCATGGGCTGTTCGAGGGCATCATCCGCGCCGGAGTGCAGCAAATCTCCGGCGGCTCGAACATCGGGCCGGACTACCGCAACGGTCCCGGCTATCTGCGCATGAAGCATGCCGACGAGGTGAATCCGGGCAATCGCCCGCAGATGACCTTCAACGCGAAGGGCGACGGCAAGCTCACCTTCGACCGGCTCACGGACGTCTACCACTCGGGCACGCGCCATGACGAAGACCAGCCGACTCATCTGGTGGTGCGCGATCTTAATCTGTGCGTCACGCGCTGCCTTCGCGAGTACGGCAACCCGTGCCAGTATTACTGCCCGGCGGCGGTGTACGAGATTGTGGACGACACCAGCCCCGAGGCGGCGGCGAGCGGCAAAAAACTCCAGATCAACTTCACCAACTGCGTCCATTGCAAAACCTGCGACATTCAGGACCCGTACCAGATCGTTGACTGGGTCCCGCCGGAAGGCGGCGGCGGACCGAGCTACGACGGAATGTGAGCAAGGCAGGGGTCCGGAGGGGCAGCCGGCGGCGCGCCAGGCTTGTTCTTCTTCTTTGTGGATTTGGAGGATGGCGCCGCGAAGTCGGTCAATGTAATCGGGCTTACTGGAGTAGAGGCGCTCGAGAACATCAAAGCGGGAATTGTATTTTTTGAA
>DASTXK010000122.1:0-8005 GCA_035765555.1 Acidobacteriaceae bacterium | reverse complement strand
GGCCAGGTCTCCGGCGGAGCGCACGGCCTCGGCATCGGTATTCGCCGGGTAGAGTTTGAGAAATTCGGCAGCGTCGGGGCCGAAGTCGGCCTCAGCCTTCTGCTTGAAGCTTTCCGCCGTGGGTTGAGGGTTGGCGAAGATAACGGCGGAGCGCATTTCATCGGCGTTCCATCCGGCAAGCAGCGGGACGTGGGCCTGGTCTCCGGCGGCGTAGATCGCGGGTACGGATTTGGGCAGGAACCAGCCATCGACATCGGGTCGGAAGTGGCTGCTGTCCTCCTGGGCATGCGCCTCTGTCTCCTTCAGCAGTTCGTCGGCGGGAATTTTGCGCAGGTCGGCGAGCTTGGATGTTCCAAAGGCGCCTTGTGCGAACTTGCTGTCTTCCTGTTCGCGCTGTTCGCGGGACTGGGCGTTAAAGTCGTGGAGGAAAAACTGCCCGCCGCTTTCGCCAATGGCGTGCTGGAAGCGGTCGCGCGAGAGCGGTGAGGCCATGAGGGCGCTGACAGATATGGACCCGGCGGACTCTCCGAAAATGGTGATGTTGTGCGGGTCGCCTCCGAAGTTCTTGATATTTTTCTGGACCCACTCAATGGCGGCGTTCTGGTCCATGAGTCCGTAATTGCCGGAGGCGTGATGGGACGACTCGGCGGTGAGCTCGAGGCTGACGAAGAATCCGAAGATGCCGAGGCGGTAGTTCATGGAGACGACGACGACGTTGCGATGGGCGAGAAACTGGCCGTCCTGGCGCGGCTCGGATGTGCCTCCGGCCTGATAGCCGCCGCCGTAGATCCAGACCATGACGGGCAGGCTGCCTTTTTTTGCGTTGACGGGTGTCCATACGTTGAGGCTGAGGCAGGCTTCACTGGGGCCGGCATCCCGGAAGACCATGTCCTTGTATATATTCGCCTGCATGCAGCGGGGCCCGAAGTGGGTGGCGTCGAGCACCCCCTTCCATTTCTCCGCAGGCTGCGGCGGTTGCCAGCGCAGGTCGCCGATGGGCGGCATGGCGTAGGGGATTCCCTCGAAGGCGCGGACCTGACCATCAGTGGTGAGGGTTCCGCGGACCTTGCCCTTGTCTGTCTTGATGACCAGCGGATTGGAAGCGTAGGCGGCGAGAGGCAGGGAGGCGAGCAGGAAGAGAACGAGCCGGAACGTGCGTGTCATCGTAGCTTTCACCTTATCAAATCCGCATCAATCGTACCGTTCATATTCACCTTTCGTCATCGCTGCACTTCATTGATTGCGAAATGTTTTTAGTCCATGTTGGGCGGGTCAATGGCGTCTGCTGATTTAGGCAACGTTTTGGATGGACTTCCACCCCAACATAGTAAGCAGATCCCGCTGGAAAGTTTCGGAATACCAGAATCCTTGTCACTCAATTTAGCGAATTCTGAAATCTGTGCTTGCTCCAGAATTCAGTACTCGCTCCCAGGAGTCGGAAGACAACTTGAGTGCGGTGACCCTGACCTCCAGATGAAGCAGTTGCCGCTATAGAAGACGTTACGACGGTGGCGTTGCAGATTGCTACAGTCGAAGGCAACTCTGCCAATCTCAGATGCTCGTCTCATCAAGAGTGAGAGCACATCACGTAAGCCAACATTCAGGAGACGTTATGCGCAAGCTCTATTTACTCACGATTCTCTTGCCTGTGGCCCTGTTGGCCCAGACACGTACAGTTCCTTCCAACGTCCGTGTGCAAGGCGGATATTCGATGACTGCGATTGCGACAGGGTTGAACTTCCCGACTGCGGTCGCGTATTCTCACAACCGAATCTGGGTCTCTGAAGCCGGGTTAGGCACTCCGCCCGCGGTTGTAGAAATCGAGAATAACCTTAATACTTCGACAATTCTCTCCGGGGACATGCTCCCATCTGGAAAATTTTTGGGTCCCCTCACCGACGTCACCTTTCACAAAGGGTGGCTTTACGTCACACACCGCCAGATGGCATCGAGCGGCTGGGTGGTGGGAGCAATCTCTCGATTCAAACCGGATGACCCTGTAAACACGTTTACGACGTTGCTCACCAATCTTCCATCTTCGGGCGACCACTATACAGAGGAGATCACCTTCGACAGCTCGGGACGCGCCTATTTTTCGCAAGGCTCCGCCACCAACAGCAGTGTTGTGGGTGCGGACAACGATAGCTGGCTTCAGACGTTTCCCACATTTCACGACATCCCTGCTGTAGACGTCGTGCTCAGCGGCATTAACTACAAAACTGGCGCACCATTTCCGCTGGACCCTCAAGCGCGCAAGATCACGGCACCATTCCACCGATTCGGAAGCGGGCCGGTTTCCAGAGGGACCATAGTCAAGGCGCCCACTCCTGCAAATCCGAAACGGGGCATCATCGCTGGGAACGGCACGGTATATTCATTCGATCCGAACGCAAAAAATCCTGCAAAAACGCTGCGCCTGGAAGGTTGGGGGTTCCGGAATCCATACGGCATACGCTTTGATCCGTTCCATCGGGGTTCACTGTTCGTAAGCAATAACGGCGCTGATTATCGCAAGGGGATGGTTAATGACCAACTCCAAATTGTGGAATCGCGCCCGGTGGACAATGACTGGGACGATCTATTCGTTGTGCATGTTACAAAAGGCGTACAGTTTTTCGGCTGGCCTGACTTTTTCCACGATCCGAAGACTGGAAAGCCATTACCCGCCACGAATCCTCTTTTCTGCGTGGATGAACCCGCAGTAAACCCCTGCCCGAAATTTGTGTTTGCGGCCAGCTTCCGCAACAAACTGACCGTGCAGCCCGCGTTTTCGGAGCTGGAACACCACTCATCAGCCAACAAATTTGACGTCTCGACCAGCCGTAGTTTCCATCCGGGCGATATTTATATTGCCGAAACCGGTTCTTTGCCGCCAAGCACCGGGGCGGATGAGTTAATCGGTTTTAAGGTCGTCCGTGTAGACCGGAAGGGCAAAACGCAGGATTTCATCGTGCATACCAGCCAGACGCAAGATGTAATCTTCAACCCCGATGGATTTAACAAGCCTATAGACGTGAAGTTCATGGGATCAAGAATGCTCGTTGTAGACTTCGGCGTCTTCGAGCCGGCGTTGAACCTGGTGAACCCAACCAGTGGAAAGCTCTGGGTGGTCAAAGCACAAGCGCACTGAGGTTCAAATCTTCAAGCTAAGGCTCCCATCCTCTCCCGTAGCCTCATCGCGGGAGGGATGGGAGAGTTTACCGTTTCATCAAGTGACATCTGTGGCGAGCAGGTCGTTTGTGGTTTCGCGGCGGCGGATGAGGCGAGCGCGTTTGCCTTCGACCAACACCTCGGCGGGGCGTGGGCGGGAGTTGTAGTTCGAGGCGAGCGACTGGCCGTAGGCTCCGGCATCGAGGATGGCGACGAGGTCACCGGGGCGGACCGGGGGAAGCTCGCGGTCGCGGGCGAAGAAGTCTCCGGTTTCGCAGACAGGGCCAACAATGTCGGCAGTGAGCTTGCGCGCGGATTTGCGCGGCGCGACCGGGATAATTTCGTGATGCGCCTGATACAGCGACGGGCGGATCAGGTCGTTCATGGCGGCGTCGAGGATGACGAAGTTTTTGGCGCCGTTTTTCTTGAGATAGAGCACGCGGGCGAGAAGCGCTCCGGCCTGGGCGACGAGAAAGCGTCCGGGCTCGAGGAGAAGCTGGACGTCGAGTCCGCTGATGGCCTGACGAAGCGCGCCGGCGTACTGGCGAATTTTTTCTTCGGGGTGGAAGGGCAGGTCGAGGTGGTACTCGATACCGAGTCCGCCGCCGGCGTCGAGAAACTGGATGGGGAGTCCGTCTTTGCGAAGCTGGCGGATGAGCGCGGCGGCGCGTGTAGCGGCTGCCCCGAAGGGCTCGGCAGTCCGTATCTGCGAGCCAATGTGGACGCTGACTCCGGCAGGCTCGATCCAGCGGTTGCGGGCGACGGTGCGGTAGACGGCGCGCGCGCGCTGGATGTCGATTCCGAACTTGTGTTCGCGAAGGCCCGTTGAGATGTAGGGGTGCGTTTCGGCGAAGACATCGGGATTGACGCGGAGCGAGATGCGGGCGGCCCTTTTGAGCTTTGCCGCGCGCTCGGAGAGCAGGGCAAGCTCGCCTTCGCTTTCCACATTAAAAAGCAAGATTCCGGAGCGCAGCGCGAGGTCGATTTCAGGCGCGGTCTTGCCGACTCCAGAGAAGACAACGCGGGCGGCGGCGGACCTGCTTACAGCGAGGACGCGCTCGAGTTCTCCCCCGGATACGATGTCGAATCCTGCTCCGGCGTGGTCAAGGAGCTTGAGGATGGCGAGGGCCGAGTTGGCCTTTACGGCATAGCAGACGAGGTGGCGCTGTCCGGCGAAGACTTCGGCGAAGAGGCCCAGGCGATAAAGGATGTGATCGGCGGAATAGACGTAGAGCGGCGTTCCATACTTTTGCGCGAGCGCGTCGAGCGGGACGCCTCCGCAGGCGAGCGGGGAGTTTTTGGTGGGATAAACGAAGGGTCGGACAGGTAGCAAGCGGCCTCAGAAAAGAAAGGGATTTGATTAGAGGGTAATATACCCGGTGAGCGCCGCAACAAGACTCATGAAACTCGCCCGATTAACGACACTTTTTCCGCCCGCGCCGCACGTACCAGAGCTGCGTCGAGCGTGGCCGATTGGAACCAGTTCGACGTTTCCACATTGAAGCCCTGGAGGGCGGGGACGTGGGTTTGTTTAGGACACAGCCTTCAGAGACCGAGATCAGAAAGCCCAGGATGGCCTTCAGGCCTTATCCCGAGCGGCCAATGGAATTTCCGCTCCGACTCCCGGATGGGCACGTCGTTGATGCTGGCGTGGCGGTGGTGCATGATGCCCTCGGCATTGAATTCCCAGTTCTCATTCCCGTAGGAGCGATACCAGTTGCCCGAGTCGTCATGCCATTCGTAGGCGAAGCGCACCGCGATGCGGTCGCGGTCAAAGGCCCACATTTCCTTGATGAGCCGGTAGTCCAGTTCGCGAGCCCATTTTCTGGTCAGGAACTTGATGATCTCGTCCCGCCCATTCACGAACTCCGCGCGGTTGCGCCAGCGGCTGTCCACCGTATAGGCGAGGGCGACTTTCTGCGGATCGTGGGAATTCCATCCGTCCTCACCGGCGCGCACTTTCTTGATGGCGATCTCTCGGGTGAATGGCGGAACGAGTTTTTCTGTTGCGTGGGTGCTCATGACTACTACCCCTTTCATGAAAAACCTGTGGGGTCAACGCTCAGCGTTGGCGGCCTCGCCTTCGATTGGCACTTGCTCGACGATTTCCACGTTGAAGCCCTGGAGGGCGGGGACGTGGGTGGGGGTGTTGGAGAGAAGGCGGATTTTGTGGATGCCGAGGTCGGCGAGAATCTGGCCGCCGAGACCCACCTGGCGAAGAATGCGCTGATGTTGGCGTTCGTCGTCGCGGGACCGGGTCTCGCGCTTTTCCGCGGGGAGGCTGGATTCGCGATGGAAGACGATGCGGTGCGGATCGACGGCGCGGTCGATGTCGAATCCGCGGCTGGTGTTGTGCAGGTAGATGAGGGCGCCGCGTCCGGCTTGGGCTATTTGTCGCAGTGACTGTTGCACAAGGCGGCGGCAGTCGCAGGTGGCGGCGGCGAATACATCTCCGGCGAGGCAGTGGGAATGGACGCGGACGAGGGTTGGCTGGTTTTCGGAAGCGACCTCTCCCATTACGAGTGCGATGTGGCTTTCGCCGCCGTTGACTTCGCTCTCGTAGGCGATGGCGCGGAATTCTCCATAGGGCGTGGGGAGCAGGCTTTCGGCGACGCGGAAGATGTAGCGTTCGTTCTGGAGCCGGTAGCGGATGAGCTCGGCCACGGTAAGCATTTTGAGGCCGTGTTCGGCGCAGAAGCGGATGAGGTCGGGCACGCGGGCCATGGTTCCGTCATCGTTCATGATTTCGCAGATGACTCCGGCGGGGATGAGGCCGGCCATGCGGGCGAGATCAACGGAGGCCTCGGTCTGTCCTGCGCGCACGAGGACGCCTCCGCGACGGGCGCGGAGAGGGAAGACGTGGCCGGGGCGGGCGAGATCGTGCGCGGTGGAGTGTGCGTCAATCGCGACTTTGATGGTGTGGGCGCGGTCGTGGGCGGAGATTCCGGTGGTGACGCCTTCGCGGGCCTCGATGGTTTCGGTAAAGGCGGTGCCGAAACGCGAGGAGTTCTGCTGGGTCATGGGGCCGAGGCGGAGATAATCAGCGCGCTCCTCCGTCAAGGCGAGGCAAATGAGGCCGCGTCCATTGCGCGCCATGAAGTTGATGGCCTCGGGCGTGACGAACTCGGCGGCGAGCGTGAGGTCGCCCTCGTTCTCGCGGTCCTCGTCATCGACGACAACGATCATGCGTCCAGCACGGATTTCTTCAAGCGCTCCAGGGACGCTGGTGAAGGCGGAGTCTGGCATGGTTCTATTGTCCGCCAGAATGCGGCTGATAGCTATGGGGTGGACGGTTGCGGAGGGCATTCTGGCGGCTGCCAGAACATGACGTTGGCGGGCGCGCCGTCGTTCTTTAGCTCCTCGGCCATGAATTCCATATAGGGAGCGATGTGGTTAAAGAAGAGCTTGTATCCGGCGCAGAGGTAATTGAGGCCGGGTTCGCCGTCAGGCGTGGTGAGGAAGCGGTGCTTGGGGCATTCGCCATTGCAGGCGAAGCGGACTTCGCATTCGCGGCAGTAGCGCGGGAGGGTGTTTCGTTTAGCGGTGCCGAAGCGGCGCTGCTGCGGAGAGCCAACGAGCGACTCCATGGGAGACTGCATGATGTTGCCGAGCTTGTTTTCCGGGTAGACGAAGTGGTCGCAGGAGTAGAGGTCTCCGTTGTGTTCGATGGCCAGAGCCATACCGCAGCTTTCGCGAAAGACGCAAAGCCCCTGCGGCATTCCGAACCAGCTTTCGAGAGCAACGTCGAAGATCTGGACGAAGGCACTGCCCACGTCGCGGCGGACCCACTCGTCGAAGATGGCGCAGAGGAATTTCCCGAACTGGAGCGGCTCGACTGACCAGTCCGAGACTTGGGCTGAGCTTTTGAAGTTGGAACTGATGAGGTGAAGGCCGTCAGTGCCGGGAGCGTCGGCGATGCGCTCGACGATGGGAATGAACTGCATGTAGCCGCTGCCGATTTCACGCAGGAAGTGATAGACCTCGAGCGGATGATAGGAATTCTTTCGGTTGACCACCGTGAGGGTGTTGAAGTCAACGCCGTGTTTTTTTAGACAGGTGATTCCGGCCATGACGGCGTCGAAGGTGGGGCGTCCGCCCTTGTTCAGTCGATAGCAGTCGTGAAGCTCACGGGGGCCGTCGATTGAGATTCCGACGAGAAAGCCGTTGGCGGCGAGGAACTCCGCCCATTGGTCATTGAGGAGCACGCCGTTGGTCTGGAGAACGTTGGCGATGTTGCGTCCGTCGGCATACTTCCGCTGTAGCTCGATGATGCTGCGGAAAAAGTCGATGCCGAGAAGCGTGGGCTCTCCGCCCTGCCAGGCAAACGTGATGGTGGGCGCGGTCTGCGCCTGAATATACTGGCGGATGTACGACTCCAGCACCTCCGGAGACATGGCCCAGTTGCGCTCGTTGGGGTAGAGGTTTTCCTTTTCGAGATAGAAGCAGTACTTGCAGTCCAGATTACAGATGGGGCCGGTGGGTTTGGCCATCACGTGAAATGCGGGAAGCTTCATGCGACCACCGGCTAGTAGTTAAAGGCGTCCGAAAAAGTGGGCCCGCGACCGAAGGGCGATTCGGTGAGCGGCAGGCCTCCGTAATGCTGTGCCTGCTTCGTCCATAGCTCCTGCATCTTTTTCAGCTTTGCCGGATTCTGCTGCGCGAGGTCGTGAATCTCTGTCGGGTCGTCGGCAAGGTTGAAGAGCTTCCATTCGTCCTGAGTAAAAGGAGTGCCGGGTTTGTGCATGGCGACCGCTCTCCAGTTGCCGGAGGTGATGGCGCGATTGTTCAGCAGCAGGAAATACTGCGTGGTGCGGGGCGCTGGGGCATTGGCGTCGGAGATGGTCGGCAGGAAAGA
>DASTXK010000121.1:0-3553 GCA_035765555.1 Acidobacteriaceae bacterium | reverse complement strand
CGGCGGCTGGAGTGGCTTGCGGCAAGCCGCGCGGCAGCCTGAAGGACGTGGGACCTTATTCGGCTAGGTGAACGCAGCGCTGGTATATCCCACCCTTGCCGAAAAAACAGGCAAGGATGGGGCACCCGGGTTTTAGAGCTTGGCGAAGAACGCCTTCATGCGGCTGATGCCTTCTTCCACATCATTGTGAGATGTCGCGTAGGAGAGGCGGATGTGCTGCGTTGTTCCGAACGCCTCGCCGGGAACCGTGACCACATGCGCCTCATGGAGCAGGCGCGAGGCGAGTTCCATGGCGGTCTGCGCGCCGGGCTTGCCAAGGTACGCGCTGACGTTGGGGTAGACGTAGAACGCGCCCTCAGGCTTGGTGCAGGTGACGCCGGGGATTTCGGCAAGGCGGGCCAAAATGCGGTCGCGCAGCTTGAGAAAGTCGGCGCGCATTTCCGCAACGCAGTCCTGCGAGCTGTTGAGCGCGGCGATGGCGGCTTTCTGCACGAATGAAGCCGTGGACGAAGTGGACTGGCTCTGCAGCTTGCCCATGGCGGCGATGATGGGCTTGGGGCCGAGGGCGTATCCGGCGCGCCATCCGGTCATGGAGTAGGTCTTGGAGAGCGAGCCGAGTACCACGACGTGCTCTTTGGCCTCGGTGAATGATCCGCCGCTGACCAGCGCTCCGGTGTATTGCAGGTAGACGTAGCATTCGTCGAGCAGCAGATAGATGCCGCGCTCCTGCGCGAGGCGCACAATGCGCTCAAGGTCGGCAGGGGAGACGACGGAGCCAGCCGGGTTCGAGGGCGAGTTGAGGATGATGGCCTTGGTGCGCGGCGTGATGGCCTGCTCGATGGCGTCGGCAGTGATGCGGAAGTTCTCGGCTTCGCTGGTTTCGAGAAAGACGACCTTGCCGCCCGCGTACTGAATGATGTCCTTGAAAGACACCCAATAGGGGACGGGCAGGATGACCTCATCTCCGTGATCGACCAGAACCTGAATGGCGTTGAAGAGCGCGAGCTTGCCGCCGGTGGTGAAGACGGCCTCGTCGGGCGCGTAGTTCGAGCCGAAGTCGCAGGCGTGCCGCTCGACAATCGCCTTGCGGACCTCGGGAATACCGGCGACGGCGGTGTAGCGCGTGAAGTTGGCGTTGATGGCCTCGATGGCCGCGTCCTTAATGTGGCGGGGCGTGGCGAAGTGCGGCTCGCCCGCGCCGAAGCTGACCAGGTTCACGCCTTGCGCGCGCAGGCGTGCGGCCTCGGCAGTTACGGCCATGGTTGCGGAAACTTCGATGCGTCCGATGCGTTCGGAAAAAGTGCTGGTGCCGGCGGTGCTCGTTGCTGTCATGATGGTTCTATTTTTTCAGATTTTTGGCGGAAGCGGGAGGGAATTCGTTTTGCGAAGTTCAACTGCGATGTTGCCGCAGCCGCTCGATGACGAACTGCGGGACGAGGCCCTCGACGGAGCCGCCGAGTTCAAAGACTTCCTTGACGAGGCGCGAGCTGACGAAGGAGTACTTTCCGTCGGGCATGAGGAAGATGGTTTCGAGTTCGGGGGAAAGGCGGCGGTTCATGAGCGCCATTTGCAACTCGTATTCGTAGTCGCTGATGGCGCGGATGCCGCGCAGCACGGCCTGCGCCTGCTGCTCGCGGGCGAAATCCACAAGGAGTCCCTGGAAGGTGGCAATGGAGACGTTGCCGAAACTGGCCGTCGCCTCGGTGAGCATCTGGACCCGCTCCTCGACGGTAAAGAGAGGATTCTTGGAGGAGTTGAGCAGGATGGCGACGACGAGGTGGTCGAAGATCCTGGAGCCGCGAGCAATGAGGTCGAGGTGCCCATTGGTGACGGGGTCGAAAGTTCCGGGATAGATGGCCTTAACGGTGTTCACGCATGGGAATTGTATCGTGAAGCAAAAAGGACCTGCCCGCAAGCAGGTCCTTTGATGTGCTCTGAAAGCTCTTACTGCCGCCGCGAAGAGGTCTTCACCGCTTCCTGGGCGGCGGCTGCTCCGTTGACGGGAACGGCCGGGACTTCCGGGGCACCGCCGGACTGCACAATGCCCAGCTTCTTTCTGAGCTGCGCGTCCATGCGGGAAAAGACGTCCTTGTTCTGCTTCAGGAAATTCCGAACATTTTCGCGGCCCTGGCCGATCCGCTCGCCGCTGTAGCTGTACCAGGCGCCGCTTTTCTCAACAATGTTGTGCGTGACGGCGAGGTCCAGCACATCGCCCTCGCGGGAAATGCCCTCGCCGTAAAGAATGTCGAACTCGGCCTCGCGAAAGGGTGCGGCCACCTTGTTCTTCACGATCTTGGTGCGGGTGCGCGAGCCTACCACCACGTCGCCTTCTTTGACGGCGGCGATGCGGCGGATGTCGATGCGGACGGAGGAGTAGAACTTGAGCGCGCGGCCTCCGGTGGTCGTTTCGGGGTTGCCAAACATGACGCCGATCTTTTCGCGGATCTGGTTAATAAAGATCAGGCAGGTGCGGGATTTGGAGACGGTTCCGGTGAGCTTGCGAAGAGCCTGGGACATGAGCCGGGCGTGGAGGCCCACGTGCGAGTCGCCCATTTCGCCGTCGAGCTCGGCCTTGGGGACGAGCGCTGCGACCGAGTCAACGACGAGAACGTCGATTGCTCCGGAGCGGACGAGGGCCTC
Organism: Acidobacteriaceae bacterium; assembly: GCA_035765555.1. Lineage (GTDB taxonomy): Bacteria > Acidobacteriota > Terriglobia > Terriglobales > Acidobacteriaceae > Silvibacterium. Next base: position 913 of record DASTXK010000121.1, on the reverse strand, counting down.
GGTGATCTCCATGGCTTGCTCGCCGTAGTCGGGCTGGCTGACGAGGAGGTTGTCCACATCGACTCCGAGCTTTTGGGCGTAGCCGGGATCGAGCGCGTGCTCGGCGTCTACAAAGGCGGCCATGCCGCCGGCCTTCTGGGCCTCGGCGATGATCTGGAGGGTGATGGTGGTTTTGCCCGAGGATTCCGGCCCGAAGATTTCGACCACGCGGCCGCGGGGAACGCCGCCGACACCGAGCGCGGCGTCGAAGGAGATGGAACCGGTCGAGATGGTCGCGATGGGCACCACCGCCTCTTTGCTGCCAAGGCGCATGATGGAGCCTTTGCCAAACTGCTTCTCAATCTGCGAAAGCGCCAGTTCCACGGCGCGGGTGCGGTCATCTGCCACGGTGATCTCCAGGGTATGGACACGCGCCGGCCACAACGGGTGTTCCAAAGTTGGGCAGCGCAGTTTGAATGAATCTTAGCACTAAATGCAGGATGGCGAAGAAAAAGAAAAAACTATAGTAATGCAGAGAGCGCGAAATGCTCGCGAGAGAGATTCGCGACGCGGCCCCTCATGTTTTCCCCACACAAGCAAAAGACGCTTGTGTGGGCCACCTTTAGTTGGAATTAATTGCGGTTAGCCTGTTACATCGCTTCCAGAAAGCGTGGGAAGAACAAAGTCGAGTGCTCCTGGAAAAGCGAGGTCATGTGCGCCAGCATGGAGCCGTAGGCGCAGGCCGCACGGTGCGCGTTCACCGAGGCGGAAACCCCGGAGCGCGAAACGCCGTAGCGAAGCAGCGCCACAAGGACGGCCATCCGCAACTGGAGCGCATCGCTGCGAAGCTCCTCGATCAGCATCTCGGGAATCGCTTCGCCGCCGTGTCTGGAGGCATAGTCGACAAGCTCCATCAGCACACCGGCATTCACGA
>DASTXK010000120.1:0-13512 GCA_035765555.1 Acidobacteriaceae bacterium | reverse complement strand
GGCTACTTTCCGCAGCGTCAAGCGACGGCTGGAAGTTCGGGCGGAGATCAACGGCATCACCATCATTGATGATTTCGCGCACCACCCGACCGCCATTCGCGAGACGCTGACCGCCCTGCGCGCGGCCTACCCCGACACGCGCCTGTGGGCCGTGCTGGAACCGCGCTCCAACACGCTCCGCCGCAATGTCTTCGAGCGCGAGCTGGTCGAGAGCCTCTCGCTGGCCGACCAAATTGTGCTGGCCGGCGTCTTCAAGCAGGAAAGCATTCCCGCCTCCGAGCGGCTGCACCCCGAGTCGGTGGCCGCCGCGCTCAACGCTGCGGGCCACCCCGCCGCGCTCTATCCGAATGCCGACGCCATTGTTGAAGCCATTGCGCCCCAACTCCGCTCCGGCGATGTGGTCGCCATCCTCTCCAACGGAGGGTTCGACGGAATCTACGAAAAGCTGCCCGCGCACCTGCGCCAGCTCACCAACGCGGAAAAATAATGTTTCGCGCCCTCACCCTGCTCGCTGTCTACATCGTGCTGGGGCTGCCGGCCGCGATTGTAGGAATCCCCTGGGCGCTCGTCACCGGAGACATCACCCTCGCCTATCGGATGGGCATTGCCATCGCCGCGTTTGGGCTGCGGGTGGCTGGAGTCCGCGTGGAGGCGGAGTGGCGCGCGCCGCTCGATCCGGCGAAGAAGTACCTGTTCTTCTCGAACCACCTCTCGAACCTCGACCCGCCCGCCCTCATCCCGCTGCTGCCGGGACGCACCTCCATCTTTGTTAAGCGATCGCTGCTGCGGATTCCCATCCTCGGCTATGGGATGAAGCTCGCGGGATTCATCCCCGTCGACCGCGAAGGAAAGGTTGACGCTGCCAAGCAGAGTGTGAACCAGGCCGCCGCGGAGATGGCCCGCAGCGGCGTCCATATTACGTCTTTCGTGGAGGGAACGCGCTCGGGGGACGGGCGGCTGCTGCCCTTCAAAAAAGGGCCGTTCTATCTGGCCATGGAAACCTGCGCGCCGGTGGTACCGGTCACGATTCGCGGAACGGAAAAGCTGATGCCGCGCGGCAGCCTCAAAGTCCGGCCCGGGATGGTCAGAATCGTTTTCCATCCGCCGCTCGACCCCGGCGACTTCGCCACGCGCGAGGGCCTGATGGAAGCGGTGCGGGCGAGCATCGCTTTGGACTAGCGATTCAGTCGTCCAGGGTTCCAGCGCTTTTTGGTTTGTGGAAACGAAGTTTCCCCCACTCAAGCCAAAAGAGGGCTTGAATGGGCCACCGCGCTTTGGTTTGTGGAAACGAATCCCCCCACTCAAGACAAAAGAGGGCTTGAATGGGGCACCGCGCTGATCGCTGTCCCCTTCATCCGCTGCTATCATCAGAGATTGGCGCGTTTCGCCTCAACTCTCTGATTCAGGACAAGCATGAAGACTGGCATTATCGGCCTGCCGCAGGTGGGCAAGACATCGCTGTTCCGCATTCTTACGGGAGCAAAGATTGAAGACCGTGGCTACTCGAACCCGCGCGAGTCGCACCTGGGCGTGGCGAAGGTTCCCGACGAGCGGCTGGACAAGCTGGCCGCACTCTACAACCCGAAGAAGACCACCTATGCCACGGTGGAGTTCGCCGACGTGGCGGCCATCGGGCAGGAGGCGCTGAGGGAAACGGCGTTCCTCACAAACCTGCGCAACGTGGACGCGCTGATCCACGTGCTGCGCGCGTTTGAGGATGACGCGATTCCGCACGTTGGGCCGATTGATCCACTGAGGGACATTAAGAATGTCGAGTTCGACTTGATGGTCTCTGACCTGACGCAGATTGAGAAGCGCTTGGAGCGGCTGGAGAAAGACCTGAAGAAAACGCGCACCGCCGATCTTGAGAAAGAGCAGGCGCTGCTGCTGCGGTCGAAGGAGGCCCTGGAAGCCGAGAAGCCGCTGCGCGAACTGGAGATGAGTCCGGAGGAGAAGAAGCTGATTCGCGGCTTCATGTTCCTTTCGCAAAAGCCGGTGCTTTACGCGCTGAATCTTTCGGAAAGCGCGAGGCTGGGGGCCGATCTGGAAGCGGCGGCGGAAAAGTACAAAGTGGCGGAGTTCGCCTCGCGTCCCAACGCCGGAGTGACGGCGTTCTGCGGCAAGGTGGAAGCCGAGTTGGCCGAGATGCCGGATGATGAAGCCGCGGAATTTCTCGCTTCGTATGGGCTGACGGAGAGCGGTCTGGTGCGGCTGATTCGCAAGAGCTATGAACTGCTGGGGCTCATCAGCTTCTTTACGGCTGGCGAAGATGAGTGCCGCGCCTGGACTGTTCCGGCCAACTCGCGCGCGCAGGTGGCCGCCGGGGCCATCCACACCGATCTGGAAAAACACTTCATCCGCGCCGAAACCATCCACTGGGACACGCTGCTGGAGGCCGGGTCGGAAGCCGCCGCGAAAGCGCAGGGCACGCTGCGCCTCGAAGGCAAGGACTATCTCGTGAAGGACGGAGACGTGATGCACATCCGGCATAGCGGGTGAGCCACCCGCCCATGATCCTTTCCATCATCCTCGGAATTGTGGCTGCGCTCGCCGATGTGGTCGGCGGCATGATCCTGGTGCGCCGCGAGTGGCCGCAGCACTATCTGCGCTACTTTGTCGCGCTGGGCGCGGGATTCATGATGGCGGTCGCCTTTCTGGAAATGGTTCCGGACAGCCTGAAGTTCCAGTCGGAATGGGAGCCGGTGCTGGTGCTGGCCGGCTACTGCGCCATCCACCTGCTGGAACACACTATCACGCCGCACTTCCACTTTGGCGAGGAGACGCACGGGCACGAGTTCGTCTCCGCGCACACGGGCAACTCCGTGCTGGCGGGGTTGGCGGCGCACGCGCTGTTTGATGGAGTCGCGATTGGATCGGGATTCGTGCTGTCGAACCTGCTGGGATGGCTGATCTTCATCGCGATTTTTCTGCACAAAATGCCGGAGGGTTTCACCGTGGCCTCCGTGATGATGGCCTCGGGACGCAGCCGCCGGACAGCGCTGGTCTCGGCGATTGTGCTGGCGCTGGCGACGGTGGTCGGAGTGCTGCTCATCAGCCTGCTGCCGGGCTGGGTTGAGGTTGGTCTGCCGCTCTCTGCCGGAGTGGCGATTTACGTGGCCGCGACCGATCTTGTGCCGGAAGTGAACCGCGAACCGGGTATCCGCATGGCACTGGTCTTCTTCGCCGGGGTCGGCCTGTTCCTCGCCATCAAGCTGCTCGCGCCGCAGCTTTAGACTGCGGCGGATTCCTGTCCCCTGCGGCGCGGCGCAACCTCGGCCTTCGGATCGCTGCCTCCGAGAGCCGCGAGCCGCCGGGCGGCCTCATTCCGAACGAGCCTGATGAGCGCCTCTCTTACAAGCTCCGTCTTGTCGCTGATCCCGGTGTAATGCTCAGCCTGTCTAACCAGACCGTCATCAATCGCAATCGTTATCCGCACCGATGGCTCCTGAGCAGATGCTAACTCCAGTGCCTGAAATACCGGCGCCAAGCCTGGAATTCTAGGCGCTCGGGTAAGAGGAGTAGGACTTGAGCGCCTTGTCATACGGAAAATCGTCCCCCATGGAACGGCTCCAGGCGATGAGCGCCTTATCGAATTTTTCGATCAACGGCTTGTTTGCCGGGTCTTTCACCAGGTTCTTCATTTGGTATGGGTCGGCGTTATTGTCATAGAGGCACCAGCGACCGTCCAACTGCACGGCGTAAGTGTGGGTCGCAGTGCGAACGCCACGATAGGTCGGAGTGTTGACCTCCATGCGGTCGGCCGGCCCCTTTTCGTTCATCAGGAACACCATGTCGGGAGAGGAGAACTGCTTATCCCCGCGCATCAAGGCGGAGAAGTCGCGGCCACTGCAATGTTTGGGAACAGCAATTCCGGCCAGCCCGCACAGCGTTGGGTAAATATCGACGGAGGAGAAGAGCGCATCGCAAGTTTCGCCCCGGCCCTTCACGCCCGGCAGACGGACGAAAAACGGCACCCGGCAGGATTCCTCGTGCGGCATCTGCTTGGCCATGTGGCCGTGCGAGCCCAGCATCTCTCCATGGTCGGAGGTGTAGACGACGATAGTGTCGTCGGCAATGCCATTTTCGTCGAGGGTATGCAGCAGCCGCGCAAACTCTTTGTCCACCGCCGTAATGCCTCCGTAGTAGCCCTGCTCCGCATCGCGCAGCGCGTCCAAGGAATCGAGCGCCGCCCAAGGGCGGGCCTCGTCGTCGGCAGGTGTTGGGAGCCGGACGTTGGGACGGAACTTAAAAGAAGCCGGGTTGTAGGCGTCCTTGTCTTCAGCGGGCGGATTAAAGGGCGGATGCGGCGGGTTCCAACTTACGACCAGCAGCCAGGGCTTCTCCGCGCCTTTTTGCTGGTCCAGAAATTCGATGGCCTGATCGGTCATGCGCGTGGGCTGGTAGCCGCGCATGATGATGCGCTTGCCGGTCTCGGGATCGAACGTGATTCCGTCATAGTGGCGGTTGGTGTTGGCCCATACCCGCCAATGCTCAAAGCCGAAACGGTAAGGCCCTTTCGGAACAAACTCGCCTTCGCCGTGGTACAGGTGCCACTTGCCGATATAGCCGGTGTGGTAGCCCGCCTGCTGAAAGGCGTCGCCAAGGCCGGGAACATTGGGCTGAAGAGTTTGCGCGTTATGCACGAGACCAGACTGCTGCGGGTACAGGCCGCTGACGAGGATTCCACGATGCGGAGCGCAGAGCGGGTAATTTGAAATGCACGCCTCCATCGAGAGGTTCTCGCGACGGAAACGGTCGAACGTGGGTGCGACCGTACGGCTGAACGCTTCGCCGGGCAGCGAGGCCGCGCGGTGCTGATCGCTGAACACATAGAGCACGTTGGGCCGTTTGCCTGAAGGCCTGGCAGAGGCGGCAGCGGGAAGAGGCAAGGCGGCGGTGGCGGAAGCGGCTGCGGCAGTTTTGAGGAAGTCGCGACGATTCATTTTCTGGACTCCCATGTTTCCGAATGAGATCAGATTGGAGCAAAACGCAATGTGGCGCCCTGGCGAGAATTTCGCAACGCTCCGTCTGTGCAGGGTGGAACCGGAAGACATGGTATCCGGTCATTTGGATATTTGCAAACGATTACATCCATCCGCAGCCTTAAACGTCCTGAAGAGCATTTTCGTTGAATGGAGCAGGCAATATGTTCGCGGTGGGACAAGTAATAGATACTTTGGAGACTTCTGGGCTGCTCCAATGGAGCAGCCATGCCGGCTGGCTGGCGGCCCAGGTGTTAAGGAAAGGCTGCGTGGATTCCGAATTTGCTGGCGGAGAGAGGGGGATTCGAACCCCCTGACGCGAAGCGCAACCGAAGCATTTCTGGCGGAGAGAGGGGGATTCGAACCCCCGATAGAGCTTTTGACCCTATAACGGTTTAGCAAACCGCCGCCTTCAGCCACTCGGCCATCTCTCCAGCTCGGTCTTTCACGAGTATATAGGAAACCGCGTCAGGGCCGGGTTGCTCCGCTTTGCGCGTTGCCCGCGACCGCGCGCGCCCCGGCCCTCCTGCATCGTACATAAAGAGCGGCGGCTGCGGGCGCTGCATCGCCGCTCGAAATTTTGACCGTGGGGGTGATCGATTTATGTCAAGCAGCAACTGGAGCAATGCGGGCCGGAGCAGACAGACAAAGGAAACGGTGGCGGGATACTTTGCTAGCGCCGACGACGCAACCAACGCCATTCATGAACTTGTGGACGACGGATTTTCCATCAACGATATCGGGGCGGCGTATCACAGCGGCGCGGGCGCCTCTGGCCGATCAGCCGGGCAGGAGTCCCGGCCCTCTTCGACCGCCACGTCAGCCGAGTTCCCTTCCACGCGCGCGCAGCGGGCGGGCGAAGGCGAGGGGGACTTTCCGCTTCGCTTCCAGGGAAATCAAGACCTGAACCCGGCGGGGGCCACTTCCGACACTCAGGCCGTAAGCCCATGGGGTCTGTTCACCGGCGGCGGGACACCCTTCGCGGGAGCGAGCCGTCCGGGGCCGATTACCGGCAGCGAGATTCCTCCTGAGATACCCCGCGAACTACCCAGTGACCTTGCTCCGGAGCAAGGGCAGCGCGCGGCGGGGAGCTACGCTTATTCCTGTTCCGCGTTCGAGAATTCATTTGGCGGAATGGGTATTCCTCCCGAGCATGCCCGGCGGCTGTCGCGCGAGCTGCGGCGCGGCGGAGCGGTCGTGACGGTGAAGGCCGGACAGAGGACCCCGGCGGCCGAGCAGATTATGGAGCGGAACCACGGGACAATCCGGTACGACTCAGGGCCAGTCGCTGTTGAGGAAGCCCGCGGCACCGGAGAACAGGTGGATGTGTTTGGCGAGGTGCATCGCGTGTATCCCGGGTACATTCCGGCGGAGGACGCGCGGCGGCGGAAGGCGTCTTAGGTCCTGGTTTTTATCCCCGACCTGCTTTCGCGCCCCGGTGTGTCCGCGCCGGGGCGTTTTCTTGCGGCGCGCCATTTATAATCAAGCGAAATGAAGGCTCACGTGTATGTCACGCCGAAGCAGACGGTGCTTGATCCGCAAGGGCAGGCGATTCATAACGCGCTCAGGAAAATGCAGTATCGCGGCGTGGAGGATGTGCGGCAGGGCAAGTATTTTGTCCTGCGGCTCGACGACGGGCTGGATCGCGCGGCGGCCCAGGCCGAGGTAGAGCGCATTGCCCGCGACGTGTTGACCAATCCCGTGATTGAAGAATTCCGGTTTCATCTGGAAGACGGCCAGTAGCTTAGCCCAACAGGAGCAGTCCATGTGCGGAATTGTTGGCTATGTCGGCAGCAAGCAGGTTGTTCCTCTCATTATTGATGGGCTGCGGCGGCTGGAGTACCGCGGCTACGACTCGGCGGGCATTGCGGTGGGCGGCAATGGCGATGGGTTCGCGCTGCGCCGCGCTCCCGGCAAACTGAGGAACCTGGAAGAGGTCATTCGCCAGCATCCGCTTGAGGGCACTTACGGAATTGGCCACACGCGCTGGGCCACGCACGGGCGCCCCACGGAGGAAAACGCGCATCCGCACCGCGACTGCACGGGGCGCGTGGTGGTGGTCCACAACGGCATTGTCGAAAATTATCTTGCCCTGAAGCAGGAACTCGCCGCGCAGGGACATAGATTTGTAACTGAGACAGATACGGAAGTCATCGCGCATCTTGTGGAGCAGGAACTGGCCTCCGGCAAGCCCATGCCGCTGGAGCAGGCTGTGCGCCGCGCGGCGCGGCGGCTGAACGGAGCGTACGCCATCAGTGTGCTTTGTGCCGATGAGCCGGACACGATTGTCGTCGCGCGCAGTGGGCCTCCGGTGGTGGTGGGACTGGGCGAGGGCGAGTACTTTGTCGCGTCCGATGTGCCCGGAATCCTGCACCATACGCGCGACCTCTATTTCCTGGCCGATGGCGACGTCGCCGTGCTGAAGCGAGACGGCGTCACGCTGACCGATCTTGAGGGCAACCCCATTGAGCGCGCCGTGCAGCGCATTACGTGGGACCCCATCCAGGCGGAAAAGGGCGGCTACAAGCACTTCATGCTCAAGGAAATTTTTGAGCAGCCGCGCGCGATTCGCGATACGACTCTGAGCCGGGTTTCGCTGGATACGGGCAAGGTGTTTCTCAACGAGATGAAGATTTCCGATGAGGAATTTCGACGCGCCGGAAAGATCAATATCGCCGCCTGCGGCACCAGTTGGCACGCGGCCACGGCGGGCAAGTTCATGATCGAGCGGCTGGCGCGCGTTCCAGTCGAAGTGGACTACGCCAGCGAGTACCGCTACCGCGACCCCATCGCCGACCCTACGGCCATTGGGCTGCTGATTACGCAGTCCGGCGAGACCGCCGACACTATCGCCGCGCAGCGCGAGATGATCGCCAAAGGGTCCAAGACCATCGCGATTTGCAATGTGGTTGGAGCGATGATTGCGCGCGAGGCGCACGGGGCCATCTACACGCACGCCGGGCCGGAGATAGGTGTCGCCTCGACCAAAGCATTTACAGCGCAACTGGTGGCGTTGTTCCTATTCGCCGTGCATCTGGCGCAGACGCGCGGGACAATTTCCGAAGCAGAGAGCAAGGCCCTGCTTGAAGCCCTGAGCCTGCTGCCGGGAAAAGTGAGCGACGCGCTCGCCGCGGCGGACAGCGTCTGCGAACAGCTTGCAAAAACCTATTCCACGGCCCGCGATTTTCTGTTTCTCGGGCGCGGCATTCACTACCCCATTGCGCTGGAAGGCGCGCTGAAGCTGAAGGAAATTTCCTACATTCACGCCGAAGGCTATCCGGCGGGCGAGATGAAACACGGGCCGAACGCGCTCATCGATGAGACGCTGCCGGTGGTGGTGCTGGCCACGAAGGACGAGGGTAATCGCGATTCGCAGTTGCGCTACGAGAAGACGCTCTCGAATATTCAGGAGGTCACGGCGCGCTCGGGCAAAGTGATTGCCGTGGCTATTGAAGACGATGAAGAAATCCGCCAGCTTGTGGACCACGTGCTGTATGTGCCGCCCGCTCCGGAACTGCTGCTGCCTGTACTGGAGGTGGTTCCGCTGCAACTGCTGGCATATCACATCGCGGTGCGTCGCGGCTGCGACGTGGACCAGCCCCGCAACCTCGCCAAGTCGGTCACGGTGGAATAAGATGGCGATCTGCGACATCGGCGCGTGAGTTCGCCTTGCGCGGTCCCCGAGATTCTTCATAGCGGAGCGGGGGATCTGGATTTCATGAATTCGCATTTCCATTGGAAACATAGGAGAAAACCGAACGAATTCTGAGGCAGAGGCGCTGTTTTACTTCCTGGCCGAATTCTCCGAACTGCAACCTGTCGCGCCAAATCCAGTAGTGGCACAGCCAATGGGCGAGCATTGCGGTGTGGACATCCGCCAATTCAAGATGCTCGCCGGATGAGGCTGCATAGCTCTTGAGAACGCTTGCGATCCGCTCATCGAGGTTGTCCAGCCCTGACCACATGAGCAATGTGGAGCAGATATTGGCGACATCCACCACGATCGGGTCGATCGCAACTGCTTCAAAATCCAGGACCCCGGTGAGGCGGTTTGGCTGATCTGTGCCGCCGAAGAGTACGTTTTGCGGCGTCCAGTCCCCGTGAACGAGTTGTCTGGGCAAATGCTCAAGCCGATCCAGCCGCGACAGCAGCCATGTGCCTGCCTGCCGCAACACCTGCTCTTCTTCCGGATCGGGCGTAAACGGCACAAATGGTCCCTGGGACGATCTGGCAATATTCTGCCGAGTTCTCACACAGATGCCATGGGTAACGTTCGTCGGCTGCTGTTGAGAAAACATGCGCAGGACGTGATGGAACCGCGCTAATTCGCCCGCGAGCGCCGTGTAAATTGCCGGGTCCGCAACATCAGCATGAATCCCTGAGATGTTGCGTGTCAGAGACCACACATATCGGCCATCTACCTCCACAATGTTCCCACGGTCACTCGCAATCGGTTGAGGAACTGAAATTGAGAGATCGTGAGATCTAAGGTAGCGATCGAGATCGGAAACCAGTTTTGCCTGGCGAAACACTTCAGTGGCTCTCGCCTCTTCAGCTTGTGAAAGCCAATAGAGAGGTCCAACGCGCCACGTCGCCCGGCTTACGCCCAGATGAGTGGGAGCCGGAGGCTCATGGATATGCCAGTGTTTAGCAAGTATTTCGGCAGCCAGATTTGCGTGACCCGCGGAGCCTTCCATCCGTAGATTCTAGCGTTCATGCTGGCACAAGCATGGACGAATGTGATCCCCTTCAGTCTCTATCGAACAAGAACTGCAAGTATGCTGCTCTCGGCTTTAAGTCTTAGATATCTATGTATAGATTGTCGACGAAATATTTTTGGCGCATTTCAGGGCAGCGCGAGGATTGATCTCGACTTAATTACTTCAGACATTTGCCCCAATGACTCCTTTCTCCGACAATGGTTCGCAGCTTACCGGAGAACTGATTCATGTCTGCAAAATCGAACACGATTCTTTTTGCCGCGTTTCTAACGATCGCGATCGGAGCATCCGCACAGGCTGTCCCTGCTCAGCCCAAAGCCAACAACGTAGTTTTCCAGATCGGCCAATTCGACCGCTCCTCCAATGAATTTCCCGGCGGGACGCCCGAGCGGCCCGTGAATTTCGTCGTTGGCAAAAGCGCCGCCGCGAAGGACTGGTACGCAATGCAAAATGTGGTTGTGATACCCGCCTCCGGTGCGCCGAAGACGCCACCACGCACTATTCATTTCAGTCTGGAAGGCAAGCCCTCGCCCAGCTATGAACTGCACCTTGCGTTCCTGGTTGAGAGCAACGCCGTGCCCGCCATTCAAGTGGGGATCAATGGCAAGCTGGGTACCTTCTATCTGCATCCCAGGCTCGATTACCGCAATGGCGACCAGTGGGATTCGTTCTATCCCGTCTATTCGCACGCCGATGTCACGTTTCGATTTCCCGGTAGCTATCTGCGCAGCGGCGATAATGTGATTTCGCTTCAACCGGTGGAGCACAAAGCGGTAGCCGACGGTACGTTGACCTACGACGCGGCGGTCCTTACCCGCGGAACGGAGTCCTTCCGCAACGATTCCGCCGTGCATGTGGTGCCGACCATCTTCTACAAGCAGGCCCACGGCCAGCTTGAAGAACTCGTTGATGTCTTCATCCGCCATGGAGGGCCAGCCCCCAAGTTCATTGTTGAACTGACCATAAGCGACAAAACTTATCGCCAGCCGATACGCGGAGGCGACGCATTCGGCGAAAGCAAGCTGGAGTTTGAAGTTCCCGAGTTTTCGGCTGGAACCAAAGCCAATATCACCTGGTTCGAACGCAGCAAGGCAAATCACTACCAGACCACGCTGACTCCACAAAAGAAGTGGACGCTCTATCTTGTCCCGCACATTCACCTTGACGTTGGCTACTCGGATTATCAGGCGAAGATCGCCGCCATTCACAGCCACGTGATCGATGAAGCCATGGAGATGATTGCCGCGCATCCCGACTTTCGCATCAGCCTGGACGGATCCTGGCCGCTCCAGCAGTTTATGGAGACGCGGGCGCCCGCACAGCAGCAGCGCGCAATCGCGGCGATGCAAAGCCAGCGGCTGTTTGAGCCGGCGAATTATGCCAACCTGCTTACGGGCTTTCCCACAGCGGAGACGTTGATCCGATCGCTCTATCCCAGCGCCAACTTCAGCCGCGAACACGGCACGCCTTTCAACTACGCCACCATCACAGACGTTCCCTCCTGGTCATGGTCGTATGCCTCCATCCTGGCCTCGGCAGGCATTCACGATCTGCTGGGAGGCAGCAATAACTACCGCGCGCCCGTGCTGCTGCAGGGCAAGCTCAATGAGAACTCACCCGTGTGGTGGCAAGGCCCCGACGGGCAGAAGGTGCTGCTATGGTACTCGCGCATTTATCAGCAAATGCAGATGCTCTTCGGACTGCCGCCCGAACTCTCCGCGGGCGAGGACACGCTGCCTTTGTTCCTGCAACAGTACGAGCGGCCCGGGTACCATGCCGATGCCGCCATTCTTTATGGCTCGCAGGTTGAGAATACGGACCTCTTCCCTGCCCAGTCCACACTAGCCGCGAAGTGGAACGGCGCGTACGCCTACCCACGCATTGTGTACTCCGGATTTCACCACGCGCTGGAGAGCATCGCCGCACAGTTCGGAGACGACATTCCTACTATTCGCGGTGACGGAGGCCCTTATTGGGAAGACGGCATGGCTTCCGATGCGTACTATGCTGCAATGGAGCGGCGAAACGAGGCCCGCGCTCCCTCTGCGGAAAAGCTTGCCACGCTTAGTTCTCTGGTCAATCCGTTGATCGCGGCCAACAAGCCGGCCCTCGATCGGATGTGGACCAACATGGTGCTGATGGATGAGCACACCTGGGATTCTTGGAACAGCGTTTCGCAGCCGGCCAGCATGGAAGCTGTGAAACAGTTGACCATCAAAGATCAGTACGCCGTAAGTGCGAATGCTCAAATCGACTTCATCGCGCGCGACGGCATGGCCAGCGTGGTGAATTCCATTTCCGCTTATCCCGGCAGCCTCGTCGTTTTCAACACTTTGAACTGGTCGCGCAGCGGCCCGGTCGTAGTGGACTTAAACGATGGCGACCAGATTGTGGATGCTTCAACGGAGCAGGCTGTTCCGGTCGAAGTGCTGGCGAGCCATCATGATTTTGATCGCGTCAGGTTTGTCGCGCAGGACGTTCCAGCGGTGGGATACAAGGTCTACACCACTCGTCATGAGCCCGATCATCCAACGCAAGAAGCTGCCGCTCCGCAAACCGCGCATAACCTCACGATGGAGAGCTCTTACTACCGAGTCACCCTCGATCCCAATACCGGGGCCATTCGGAGCATCTTTGACAAGCAGTTGCGGCGTGAGCTGGTTAACCAGCAGTCGCTTTATCGCTTCGGACAGTATCTCTATGTCACCGGAGCGGACAAGTCTCCGAATGCCGTATTGCAGTACAGCACGGTTTATCCCAAGCCAGCGCTCGATGTTCATGCGGCAAGCGACGGAAGCCTGTTGTCAATCACGAAAACCCCGTCGGGCTGGGTCGCCCGGCTCAAAAGCGACGACTTGAACACGCCTGTGATCCGCACGGAAGTAAGGCTCTTTAACGGCGAAAAGAAGATCGAAATCATCGAAGACCTCGACAAGAAGAAGGTTCATAGCAAGGAGGCCGCCTACTTCGCGTTCCCGTTCGCGATGAGCCATCCTGAGTTCCGGTATGAGATACAGACTGGATCGGTAGACCCGGCAAAAGACATGTACCCCGGGGCCGGACACGAGTGGTTCTCGGCGCAGCACTGGGCTTCCGTTCAGCAGGATGGAGTATCCGGAACGGTCATGCCGCTCGATGCTTCGCTCACTACCTTCGGGGACATCTTCCGCGGAGACTGGCCCACGCAGTTTGGAACGCGCCCAGGCACCATTTTTTCCTACATCATGAACAATTACTGGGACACGAATTATGCCGCGGGCCAGGGCGGTCATTTTCGATTCCGGTATGTGATCACCAGCGCGCCATCCACCGACCCGGCCGCGTTAAGCCGCATGGGATGGGAAGAGGCTACGCCGCTCGAAGTGGACGCGGTGGCCCCGCAAGACAAAGCGCTCCGGCAGCCGCGCCCGCTCAATCGCACCGAGGACAGCTTCCTGCAAGTGGATGACCCGGACTTGCTGCTGGAAACCTGGAAACCGGCCGAAGATGGCAATGGGACCATCCTGCGCTTTCTCGACCTTGGCGGCACGACCCGCGAGATCTCAGCCGCAACCCCGCTGCTCAATCTCGATAAGGTCTGGCAAACAGATGCCGTGGAGCGAAACCAGAAAGCTCTGCCCCTTACAAGCGCACATGGCTTTCGGTTTACCGTTCACCCGCACGAGGTCGTCACAATAAGGTTGGAAGGCAGCGAAGTGTTGCAGCCTCCGAGCTTGTAGCGAGCCCGTCTGCGCAGATTCGATCCAGCAAACGCGAAAGGCCGACACGCAAGCGCCGGCCTTCCATCTTTCCCGCTCCACTGGTTAGGG
>DASTXK010000119.1:0-4767 GCA_035765555.1 Acidobacteriaceae bacterium | reverse complement strand
TGGCCGACGCCCTCGGCGCGGACATGATGCTCATCGCCTCGGAGTGGAACAAGCTGGTGCTCTTTGCGGGCGAAAAGCGCCACGTCACCCTGGGCGACGTGGAGACCATGGTCCTGGCCGCCAAGCAGCGCTCGCTCTACGAGCTGACCGACGCCATCTCCGCCAAAGACACCGTGCGCGCGCTCAAGCTGCTGCACGGTCTGCTCAACGCCTCCGACGGCGGGGAGGACTCGGCCATCGGCCACCTCTACATGCTGGCCCGCACCTTCCGGCAGATGCTGGTGATATTGGAAAAGAACGTCCGCGAACCCAAGGCCATTTGGCAGGCGCTCTGGCAGGGCTTCCGAATGCCGCCCTTCGCCGCCGAAGCCCTCATCCGCCAGGCGCGGCGCTACAAATCCAGCCGCGAAATCACCCGCGCGCTGCGGCTCATTGCCCGCGCCGATCTGGAACTGCGTTCGCAGCCTCCCGACAAGGGCCTGGTGCTGGAACGGCTGGTCTACGACTTGACGACCGAAGCGCGCAGGCTCGCCGCCGCGCCCGACGCGCAATATGCCATGGGCCTTGAACCATAGCTGAATTCCGGGTTGGCTTTAAAAGAAGGTTATGGTTGCCAGCAGCAGGAGCGCGGCCAACACTACGGCGATCTGGTAGGCCGAGTCGCCGATGGGATGCCGGGGGACGTTCGGTTCAGGTTGGGGGTCTTCCATAAGCCGTCCTCCGTTCCGTGGTTCTCGGTTATCGCGGGAAAGTTGGTCTTTCTGCCCATTTAGACGCGCCGCTCCGTGAAAGCGATGCGAAAATATTTTCGCGAATTCTTCGCGCGGCGCGGCGGAAACCTCGATCCTCCGCATCCATATCGGCAATAACGAATGTAGAATCAGCCCGTGGCCAAATCTGAACAACCTGACTGGACCAATCCCGCCTCCCGCAAGGAGCCGCGCTCCATCTTCCCCTGGGTCATTGCCGGAGTGGTGGTTGCGCTCATCATCATCTCGCTGCTGCTGATCAGCCGCCAGCCTCCGCCGCCCACGCCTCCCAATCCCGGAGGAGCGGCGCTTGCTCCCGCGGCCTCGTACGCGAAGGACCTCGTCATCTCGAACCTCCACATGAGCCAGTCTTCCACCATCTCCGGAGCCAGCCAGACCTACATTGACGGCAACATCACCAACAACGGGAAGCAGACCCTGTCCGGCATCACCGTGCAGGTGGCCTTCAACGACTTCACCGGCAAGATCGGCCAGAAGAGCACCATGCCGCTGGCCCTCATCCGCACGCACCAGCCTTACGTCGACGTGGAGCCGGTCTCGGCCAACCCCATCGCCCCCGGCCAGACGCGCGAATTCCGGCTCATCTTCGATCACGTCACGGACGAGTGGAACCAGCAGTACCCGGAAATCCGCGTGATCGCCGTCGAGACCAAATAACACGAGGAGCCGGTCAGGCTCCTCTTGTCAGCGTTCAGATATCAGCGGTTCAAACTATTGTTGCGGCGGGCCATGCCTTTGGTCCGGGCCGCGATGGTCGTTACGATGCCGCTCGTGCCACTCGCGGGCCATGTCCTGCAGCTTCTTCCACTGGTCCGGCGTCAGCACTTTGCGCAGCCCGAAGAGCATCCGGGCGTTGGCCTTTTCCAGATTCGCGCGGGCCTGCGCCACCACGTCGATCTGGCGCAGCACCTTGTGCTCGTCCAGGTTGTCCGCCTGTAGAAGCGGATGCAGCGTGGCCTCTTCCTTCTTCAGCGTGGCGTTCAGTTCCTTGAGCTGCGGACGATGCTTCTCAAAAATCTCGTCCATCTGCTGCTTCTGGGCATCGGTCAGGCCGATCTTCTGCGCCACATGAGGATTGTCCCACCAGCGGCCATGGTCTCCGTGGTGCTCCCGGTTCTGGCCCTGGGCCTGGTCCGGAGCGTGGTCATTCTGGGCGACCGCCGGCGAGGCGGCCGCAAGGCAGAGAATCGAGGCAAGGGCAATGACGAGAAACGAGCGGTTCTTTCTAGTGGGAAGCATCTGTACTCCCCAGTTGCGCGAGCGCCGCCCCATTCACAAACGGGTCACTCGGGCCCGTCGCGGAAGCCGTATTCATGTTTTCCATCTCCTCCAGCGGAGCCAGCGATGAGGGCACCGACTCGGAAACCTGCTCGTCCACCTGCTGTAGCAGGCCCCGCTCCGCCTCGCTGTGCTGCGCCACCGGCGCGGACGCCGGTGCTTGCAAAGCCACGCGGACCGGAGCGGACCCCGAATGGGTCGTCAGCGGCATAATGGCGAACGGCACCGTGGCGAAGCAGAGCGCCGCGGCGCAGGCCCACGCCAGCACCATCCGGTGCTGATGGCTCTTCCGGCGCTTCATCGCGGGCGCCAGCCAGTCCGCCGCCATGGGGCGCGCCGTTTCGCGAGCGGCCACGTGCGTCACCGCCGCGCGAAAATCGCGAATGGCGGCGGCGAACTCGCCGCTCGGTTCCGTGTTTTGGTCCTTCCACTTCATGCTTGACCTCCTGCCCGTTCCCGAACTATTCGCAGCGCCCGGTAAAGATGCGACTTCACGGTGCTGGTGTTCATCCCGGTTGTTTCCGCTATCTCTGACAATTCCAATTCCTCCACAAAGCGCAGCAGAAAAACCGTGCGCTGCTGGCCGGACAACTCATCCACGGTCTTCCATACCTGCTTCACCCGCTCCCGCTGCAGACAGGCCGTCTCCGCCGAGGCCGCCGTATCGGGAATCCAGTCGCTGATGTCTACCAGATCGACCGACGAATCCCGTGTCTTGTGCCAGAACCGCATCCGCCGGTTCCGCAGGTGGTCCCGGATCAGGTTCAGCGCAATGCGCGTCAGCCAGGTGCTCAGGCTCGACTCGCCGCGAAACTGCCCCCGCGCCATATAAGCCTTCAGAAAACAGTCCTGCGTCAACGTCTCGGCCAGATCGCGATCCCCCAGAGAAGCCATGACAAAGCGGAAGATGCGCGGCCTGTACAGGCGCACCACCTCGTCAAAATCAGACAACTCCAGCACCGATTGCTCCTGCACAAGCGGCGGAAGCTCCGTGGAAACCATCTGTCCCATGCATTGGAATAGACGGCCTGCCGCTGTACGAGTTTACAGGCTACAGGAAAAAAACGGCTTCCGGGCTCACGCGCTCGCAGAAGCAGATCTCACGGAATCGCCGAAAAATGCGTCATTGTCGAGTTCTCATGGGTGTTGCGCTGCCCATTCGTTAGGTCTGTGAGTGCTCATTGAAGTTTTCCAGGCCGCCGCTCCGGGCGTCGAATCCGTGTCGGAAACGATAGCAGCTTGGTCGCGACCGAGGCTTTTTCCCGGCGCGACCAAGCCCGCCCGTCCGGCGAACCGGGGTCCCCAGCGAGCCTGCCTTTGGCTCGCTGGGGTGGAAGCACCGCCCGCCGCGCAGGCGCCGCCGGAGGCGCTTTTCTGACCTCCGCCGCCGGAGGCCAGTCCTATTTCTTCACCTTCGCCGCAGCCGCGTCGATATCGAACGCGCCTGGAGGAAGCTCCACGTTGTACGCGGCCCGGTAAAGATACCGCTGGCTCACGATGTCGCCGTTTTTAAAGCGGGTAACGCTGTAGGGAGTGGGAAAGCCGTCCACGATGTGGTAATTGTCATATTCCTCGCGGTCGGTGTCCTTGTCGTGAAACTCCGGGTCGCGATAAGTAAAAGTCCGGCTGCGCGGCAGGTGGGTTGAGGCGTCTATCTGGATCGTGATGGAGTCGTTCTCGGCGTTGATCAGCGTCACCTGGTCGGTCAGGTGGCGCTCGGAGAGCGACTGCCCATCGTCGATCAGCATGGTCTTCGGATCATTCATCCACACCCGCACCGCGGTATCAACCGAGTGGTCGCGGCGGCGGTGGAAGTCCTCGCAAATGTCCTTGGGAAGCGCGCGCTTGCCCCGATAAGTGGCCTCCCAGCAGTAATTGCCGGTGAAAATTTCAATGTCGTCGTGCTTCTTTGAGAACTCCACCCGCTCCTGGCCCGAAGGCGTGCGCCATTCGTAATAATTCTGGATGGCCCCGGTCGGCTTGCCCTGATAAAACCCCGAAACGCGGCCCTCCATATAGCTGTTCTGGAGCGACAGCCAGCGCTGGCCGCCCAGCGCCGCCACCATCGCTTCCAGCTTGGCGCGAGCCGTCTGCGAATTCGCATTGGCGCCTTGCGTAGCCTGCGCGGACGCGACGCCCGGCGCGGCGCAAACCGCGATGCCCAGCAGCAGGATTAGGAGCTTTTTCATCCGGCGAGTACAGCGCCTCCATTCACGTTGAATATTTCTCCGCTGACGAAGCCCGCGAGCGGCGTGCAGAGAAACAGAATCGGTCCGGCTATCTCCATTGGACGCGCCGCGCGGCCCAGCGGTATCGCGGAAAAAACCTTGCCTCCCGCTGCGGGATCGGCCAAAGTCGAGGCCGACATATCGGTCTCCACCCACCCCGGCGCGACGCAGTTCACCAGAATCCCCTGCCCGGCCAGCTCGCTGGAGAGGCTTTTCGTAAGGCTGATGATCGCTCCCTTGCTGGCCGCGTAATCGGCATGACCTGCTTCGCCGCGCTGCCCGGCGGTGGAGCTGACGTAGACAATATGCCCGGCGGGCTGGCCGGATTCCACCCTGCCCTGGTGAAGCATCTGCGCCACTGCCGCCTGCGTCAATCCAAATACGCTGTCCAGGTTCACCGCCAGCGTTGCCCGCCACTGCTCATCGCGCATCGCGTCGATCGGAGCATCTTCCGGCGGCCACACTCCGTGGTTCGCGACCAGCACGTCCAG
>DASTXK010000118.1:0-5886 GCA_035765555.1 Acidobacteriaceae bacterium | reverse complement strand
TACGCCGAGGCGCTCGCGCACCTCAAGAACAGCCTGACCTATATGAAACCCGGCCCGAACACCGAGATCATCAAGCAGCAGATCGCGCAACTGGAGAAGCTGGTTCCGGCGGCGGAGACAAAATAGGTTCCGCCATTCGATACTGTGCTTTTTCGGCAACATGCGCTGATGAAGAATTCTGCTGATGACGATTTTTTCGGAGCGCTGGCGATAAAAGATGACATGCCGCCCCTGTTCAATGCAGCGGCACTCGGGTTTGACCGCATTGCAAAGGCGTCCGATGTGCGGAAGATTCAGCAATGCCGCGGGCGCACTCCTGAATCTCAGCCACATAGCGCAGGGCCTGGTCGGCGCCCCATTTTTGAACTGTGTATCGCGAGATGGCTTTCAAATCCGCCAGCGCAAGGCGGGAAAACTCGAGCTTAAGCAACGTTCGCCTTTTTCGTCGCTAATTGCCTGATGTAGCCGCGCACTTCTTCAAAGACATCTCCGTCGGCAATCCCGCTTTCATCGCCCGCCTGGATGGCTGCACGCAGGGCTTCGAGCCTAGCTTGATCCTCTTTCTCATCCTCTCCAAGCTTGTGGTTTCGCGTGGGCATAGGCCCTCTCCAAACCCCACGCTAAACTTGCCTTAGATCGTTGGCAACATCATCTACCCAGCCGTTGACTTCACCCCCTAAATTCCCGTATTCTAAAGTCCTTGCGCAGTCTGCCTCTGTCCGTGAGCTTCTGTCCGGACGCGAGGAAGGACCCACCGGTCCGGGCCTGCGTCAGCCTCTCGCGAACAGCACTTTGCAAGCAGCGGGGAAGTCCGGAAATCCGCGCAAGGGCAGCGCGTGGGTAATAGCGCATCAGGTTTAAGAACGCCGCGTTTGGCGCAACTGGTTTTGAGGAGAAGAAAAGAGAGATGTCAACGTATATCCCGAGCGCGCACGAGATTGAGCGCAAGTGGTTCGTGGTGGACGCCAGCGGCAAAACGCTGGGCCGCCTCGCGACCGAAGCCGCCAGCGTGCTCTCCGGCAAGCGCAATCCGAAGTATGTTCCCTACATCGATATGGGCGACCATGTGGTGGTCATCAACGCCGAAAAGGTGCGCCTGACCGGGCTCAAGAGCCAGAAGAAGGTCTATCGCCGCTACACGGGTTTCCTCGGCGGCCTTCGCGAAGAGTCGTTCACCCGACTGCTCGAGCGCCGTCCGGAGAAGATCATCGAAGAGGCCATCAAGGGAATGCTGCCCAAGACCAAAATGGGCCGCAAGATGGCGACCAAGCTCAATGTTTACCGCGGCGACAAGCATCCGCACGCCGCCCAGAAGCCGGTGGCTCTGGAAATTAACGCATAACTTTAAGAGAGACAGAGAGAATCAGGAGAACCATGGCAGATATAGCCCAGTATTACGGGACGGGACGGCGCAAAGCGGCCATTGCCCGCGTGTTTCTGCGCCCCGGCGGCGGCAGCTTCAAGGTGAACGACAAGGATTTGGAGACGTATTTCGTCACCGAGCAGCAGCGGGTTTCGGCAAAGCGTCCGCTGGTGCTGACCGAGACCACCGAGTCTTTCGACGTGGTGACGAACGTCCACGGCGGCGGCGTAAGCGCGCAGGCCGATGCGGTGAAGATGGGGATTGCCCGCGCCCTGCTTGAGTTCAATGCCGAGCTGCGCAAAACGCTTAAGGGCGAAGGTCTGCTGACCCGCGATGCGCGCGCCAAGGAACGCAAGAAGTACGGACAGAAGGGCGCAAGAAAGAGATTTCAATTCAGCAAGCGTTAATCGCTGGCTGAAAGAACTGGTTAAGCGAATCGGGGTCCCCGGCGAGCGGTCTTTGCTCGCTGGGGTGATCAAGAGATTCCAGTTCAGCAAGCGCTAAGAGTTTGGAGTTTGTTCCCAGGTTTCAGAAGCGAGACCTGGGGCACCCAATTTGGTAGTTAAATCTTCCCGGAAGGGAATCAATTCCGGCTGAAATGCCGGGATGCAGTCCACAAAGGAGGCTGTTTGGCAAACATCACAATGAAGGAGCTGCTCGAAGCGGGAGTCCACTTCGGGCATCAGACCAAGCGCTGGGATCCTCGCATGAAGGAGTACATCTTCGGCGAGCGCAACGGCATTTACATCATCGACCTGCAAAAGACCTTGAAGATGTTCAAGGAAGCCAGCAAGTTCGTAACGGATCTGACGGCGGCGGGCAAGGTCATTCTGTTTGTCGGCACCAAGCGGCAGGCGCAGGATGCGATTGCCGAAGAGGCGACGCGGTGCGGGATGTTCTACATCAACCAGCGCTGGCTGGGCGGCCTGCTCACCAACTGGGTGACGGTGCAGAAGTCGGTGAAGCGCCTTCAGGACCTGGATGATATGGCCACGGACGGCCGCTATGACCTGCTGACGAAGAAGGAAGTTATCAAGCTGGAGCGCGAGCGCAAGCACTTGCAGGCCAATCTGGCCGGCATCAAGAACATGCGTCGCCTGCCCGACGCGATTTTCGTCGTTGACTCGAACAACGAAGCCATCGCCGTGAAGGAAGCCCGCAAACTGGGCATCCCTGTTGTCGCCGTGGTCGATACCAACTGCGACCCGACGGTGGTCGATCACGTGATTCCGGGCAACGATGACGCGCTGCGCGCGATTCGCCTGTTCACGTCGAAGATTTCCGATTCGGTGATCGAGGGCGTGCAGATGGCCGGCGAAAAGCCTGCCGACATCGCCGGAGTTACGGCTGATATTCAGGCCGGTGCCGAAGAGGGTGGCGAAGCGGCCACGGGCGAGCAGAACGGCGAGAGCGAAGACGTCGATCTGGAAACCGCGCTCGGCGGCGGCATTCGCAAGGCGCCCGCAATTGTAGCGGCGCTGGAAGAGGCCGAGGCGGCGGAAAGCAGCCTTTAAGACTTTGCGCGGCAATGGGGCCGCCTGGAGCTCGGGAAGCGTGGCTGCCTTCAAGAAAGGGCCACGCTTTCTTTGTGTTTGGAACATGAAGGGATTGGGAAAAAGGAAATGTCTGCTGTAACTGAAAAGATTGACGCGAAACTCGTAAAACAACTGCGCGACAGCTCCGGCGCGCCCATGGGCGACTGCCTCAAGGCACTGCAGGAGTCGAAGGGCGACATGGAGCAGGCTTTCGTCATTCTGCGCAAGCGCGGCATGGCGTCGGCTGCGAAGAAGGCCTCGCGCACCACGAACGAAGGCGCGGTTGGAACCTACATTCACGCCGGAGGCAAGATCGGCGTGCTGCTCGAAATCAACTGCGAGAGCGACTTCGTTGCCCGCACGGACGACTTCCAGACTCTGCTGAAGGACATCGCCATGCACATCGCGGCGGTCGACCCGCGCTACATCCGCAAAGAAGACGTGACGCCGGAAGACCTCGAGCGCGAGAAGGAAATCTATCGTGCGCAGGCGGCGGCGACCGGCAAGCCCGCTCCGGTGGTCGAGAAAATCGTCGAAGGCAAAATGGGCAAGTTCTACGAGGAAGTCTGCCTGCTGGAGCAGCCCTTTATCAAGGAGCAGTCCGTCACCATCAAGGACCTGATCGCGACCAAGGTCGGCAAGTTGGGCGAGAACCTCTCCGTGCGCCGCTTCGCGCGCTTCAAGGTCGGCGACCCCAACTGGACGGTCGCTCAGATCAAGGCTGCGGAAGAAGCAGCCGAGTAACCGATGTGATCGATTTAATGAGAAAGCCCGGGCTTGTCCCGGGTTTTCTTATGCAGAAATATCGGATCGGTCCTCATCAATCATACATTGCTTCAATAAGTTGCAGCATAAACTTCATCCTGTTTGTCATCTCTTCTTCTCGGGTCTCGACCCTTAGTTTCCCGGCCCCTCATCGTTGAGCCCAGTTCCCGCCCCCGGCTCCGTAGCGAACTTTAGTGCTGTTTTTCACACATCTTTCAGATAACTATTGAAGCACTGGTGGAGACTTTGGTAATTTGACCCATGCTGATTTGTGGAGTTTTTCAGCCGGGTTGTCCGTAGAATGCCGCTATGTCACCACCGAGGAACTCCGATGGATAACCACGCCGAAGATCCCCGGCTCAAGCCGGGCAACCTGGAAGAACGCTCCGCAGTCCGATTCCCTCTGTCGCTGCCGGTCCATCTCATGACCTCGGGCAGACTTTATGAGGGCACTACGGAAAACATTTCCGCTAATGGCGTCCTTATGAAGCTGGACGAAAACATCGCGCCGGGCACCAATGTGGACTTCCTGATTCAGGTGGCCGAAGGAACGACCGGGCCGGACGAGACGGCAGCCATCCATTGCTCGGGCCGGGTGGTGCGGGCCTATGAGGATGAATCCACGCCCCACGCCGCCGCCATTATTGACGAGTACCGATTTCAAACTGAAGAAGAACCAAAGGAAGAATGAACGATCCCCAGACCAAATGGCCAAATGCGGAGCCGCCATCGGCCCCCGCGAAAGCCGCGCCTTCCACTCCTGTTCGCGTCATCCTTGCCGACTCACAGGCCATTTACCGCGTGGGCATGAGCAAGATTTTTGCGGCTGAAAACGACCTCCACATTGCCGCGCAGGTGGACAAGCTGGAGGACCTGCGCACCCTGCCCAAGGACACCGCCGCCGACGTGCTGGTGCTCGAAGGAAACCTCCTTGCCGGCACCACCGACGCCATTCCGGAAATCGTGGCCCTCATGCCCGAGGTTAAGATCATCGTCCAGACCTCGGCCGCCGACGAAAACCACACCGTCGAGATGTACCGCAAGGGCGTGCGCGGCATCATTCCGCGCTCCATCTCTCCCGAACTGCTGGTGCGCTGCATCCGCAAAATCGCCGCCGGAGAAACCTGGATCGATAACAAATCCGTGAACTGGGTCATTGAGGCCTACCGCTCGCAGGCCGTCGCCCTCACCGATCCCCGGCTTCAGCCCCGCCTCTCCGCCAAAGAGCTGCACATCATCTCGCTCATCACCCAGGGCAAGCGCAACAAGGAGATCGCCTCCCAGATCGGCACCACTGAGCAGGTGGTGAAGAACTATCTGCGCAAGATTTATGAAAAGCTGGGCGTCTCCGACCGCCTGGAACTCGCGCTCTACTGCCTCCACCACCAGTTGGACAAGAAATCCAAGGACGCGCAGCAAACGCCTACGGCCTGACCCGGCCTTTCATTTCCCCTTTCCCTTTTCCCTTCCCCCTTTCCACTTTTCCCTTTTCCCTTCCCACTTTCCCCTTTACCCTGTTTCCATGCCACTTACCCGTCGCGCCCTCATGGGACTGCTCGCCGCCGCCGGTTCCGGCCTCCTCGCCAAACCCGCTTCCGCCCTCGTCCAGCCCCCTGCTCCCGGCTCGGAAACTCCGTCCAACTTCGAGCATCCCCCTGGGTCGGCCATTCCTCCCAGCCCGTTCCGCGGCACCCGCGCCTCGCTCAAGAATTACGAAATTCCCGACTGGTTCCGCGACGCCAAGTTCGGAATGTGGGCCCATTGGGGACCGCAGTCCGCCATTGAACAGGGCGACTGGTACGCCCGCAACATGTACATCCAGGGATCGCCGCAGTACAACTACCACGTCCAGCGCTACGGCCACCCCTCCAAGTTCGGATACCAGAACACCATCCCGCTCTGGAAGGCGGAGAAATTCGACCCCGTCACGCTCATCAAGCTCTACAAAAATTGCGGCGCCAAATACTTCATGAGCATGGGCGTCCACCACGACAACTTCGACCTATGGGACTCCCGCTATCAGCGCTGGAACTCCGCCCAGATGGGCCCCAAGATCGACATCGTCGCCATGTGGCGCGATGCCGCCCGCGCCGAAGGCCTCCGCTTCGGCGTAAGCTCGCATCTCTGGATCACCTACAAGTGGTTCTCCACCAGCCACGGCAGCGACTCAACCGGCCCGCTCGCCGGAGTTCCCTACGACGGGGCCAACCCCGCCGGCTACGA
>DASTXK010000117.1:0-14717 GCA_035765555.1 Acidobacteriaceae bacterium | reverse complement strand
GTCAGCCCAATCGACTGCATCAACTGCAGCGCGTTCGTGGTTTCGGCGATGCCCGGGCTGAGCCGGTAATCGAACGAGAGTTTGCCATCGCGGAAGGTGTCTCCGAAATGGTAGTTGGCGGCTGTGCCATTCAGCGTGCCGACGATTTCCGTCAGGGCGAGGTCGTGGGTGGTCACGATTCCGATGGCGCGGTGCCGCAGCAGCCCGCGCACAATAGACTCCGTCCCGACACGGCGATCGTGGGAGTTCGTTCCGGAAAGAAGCTCATCGAGCAGAAACAACACCGGAAGGTCGCGCCCCGTGAGGTCGTAAATTTGCTTGAGCCGCGTGATCTCCGCATAAAAGCGCGACAGCCCTCCGGCGAGCGAATCCAGCACGCAGATGGAGGCCGCCACCTGAAGCTCCGACAGAACCATGCGCCGCGCCCGCACCGGAGCGCCGGCCTGCGCCAGCACCGCGTTTACGCCCACGCTGCGCGTGAATGTGCTTTTGCCCGCCATATTCGGTCCGCTGATAATGATGAGCCGCAGCCCCTGTGAATCTTCGCCCGGTGCCCGCCCCAGCTTCACATCATTTCCCACGGCGCGGCCCAGCACCAGCGGATGCGCCAGGTCCTCGGCTTCCAGATACGGCCCTTCCGATGCAAATTCCGGAAACACATACTCCGGATGCTCACGCGCGAAAATGGCCAGCGAAAGCAGCGCCTCAATTTCCGCGGACGCAAGCATCCATTCGCGCACCGCCGCGCCATAGCGCGCGCGCCAGCGCTCCGCCGCCCACACCCATTGCCGGCTCCAGAACAACACCGGATCGACCGCCTGCACCATCAGGTTGTGCGCGCCCACGATCCACTCGCGGTAGTCGTTCAGCTTGGCAATCGCTCGTGAGGGTGTCTCGCCCGCGGCCCGCAGTCGCGCCTGCAAACTGGCCAGCTTTTCTGAGCGGAAGTTCTCGCGCTCAATCGCCGCGAAAACCGCCGCCAGCAGCGGAAGCTCCTCTCCGGCGGCTTCGAGCGCCTCGGCCGCTTCGGCTGTTTCTTTGCGCCATGCGTAGCTCAGCGCGGCATTCAATACAGTGAGCCCCGCCGCTACCCATCCCCACTCCCACAGGGGAACCCCGCCCAAGCGGCTCAGCAGCCACAGCAGCACACTGGCTGTCCAGGCGACCGCCAGCACGAGAGCGCCAAAGCGCAGCCAGCCGGGGTTCCGGACCTTATTCCCCGCCTCCGCCCAATTCGCCAAGGCCTCCGGAGTGCGCGCGCTCTCGGTCTGGATGTCCTCACCGGCCAGAGCCATGCGCTCCTGGAAATCCGTCTGCGGAGCAAGTTCGCGCACCGCCGCTTGCCGCCGCGTGATTTCGTCGATTGGTGCCGCCGCCAGAAGCCAGTCGGCAAGCAGGCGCTCGCCCGCGCTGGTGCGCGCCGTGCAAAGCAGCTCAAAAAGGCCCGCCGTGCCAAAAAGGTCGAGGTCGCGGGCATAGGGGTGGGACTGGTCCAGAAACGGCTCGCCCGTCCGGCCCGTCCCGGTCCAGCGGCCTTCCAGCCGCGCCAGCCCGCGTTCGTAGAAACCCTTGCGCTGGCGCACCGTGCGTATGCGGCGCAGCACGCGCTCATGCAGAACAAACGTCACCACCAGCAGCGCCACGATGACGGCCAGCCAAGGCAGGCGTCCCGGCGCGTACTTCACCAGCCACGCCGCCACAATCACCAGCGCGGCCAGCAGAACCAGCTTCAGGCCGACATAGCGGCGGTCACTCTCATGCAGCTCCGTCTGCTCGCGCTCAAGTGCGCTCAGCCGCGCCCGATACTCGGCCTCCGGCCCGGACCCAACTTCCGCCTGCGATTTCGTTTGCGGCTCGCCTTGCGGCATCGGCACCTCTTTCCCTGCTACATCATAAAAGAGAGCGTTCAGCGAACAGCGGTCAGCGCTCAGGAAATGGCATAGGGGTAAGGGATTAGGATGGATGCGGCTGAATTGAAGAAATTGCCGGATTGCGCTTCATCATCAGAGAGACATATGCGTTCCATCGTTAAGGCCGGACTGTTGGTGACAATCGCCTTCCTGTTCGTCATGGCGATCCCTGCCGCCGCCGCGAAAGAGCGTCCCGTTATCATCGCCTACGTTTTCCCGCGCAATCGCGTCCTCCAGCCCCAGGAAATTGCCGCGCAGAAGCTCACCCGCATCAACTACGCTTTTGCTCTTATCAAAGACGGCCACATCGCCGAAGGCTCCTCCGCCGACACCGCCAACTTCGCCGTCCTCAATGCACTCAAAAAGCAGAACCCGAACCTCACCGTGCTGGTCTCGGTAGGCGGATGGCTAGGCTCCGGCGGCTTCTCTGACGCGGCCCTCACCGCTCAGAGCCGCAAAATTTTCGTTGACTCCGTCGTTGCCTTTATCCAGCGCTACCATCTTGACGGACTCGACATTGACTGGGAGTATCCCGGAATGGAGGGCGCGGGCAACCGTTTCCGCCCCGAGGACAAGCAGAACTACACCGCGCTGCTCCGCGACTTGCGAGTTCGCTTCAATCAGGAGGAGAAAAAGCTGCACCGCCGGCTTTATCTCTCCGTTGCCGCCGGTTCGCAGACCAGCTTTCTGGACCACACGGACATGCGCGCCGCCGCGCGGTACGTCGATACCGTAAACCTGATGTGCTACGACTACTACGAGCCGGACGCTAGCGCGATCACCGGAATGAATGCCCCCTTGTTTACCGACCCCGCCGACCCGAAGCAGGTTTCCGCCGACCGCTCCGTGCGCGAGTTTGAGCAGGCCGGGGTCCCGGCGTCAAAGCTTGTCCTCGGGGTTCCGTTCTATGGACACGAGTGGGGCCAGGTCTTCGCGAAAAACCACGGCCTCTACCAGCCCGGCAAGCAGGTCCCCGGGGCCTTCGCCGACTACGCTACCATCACTGGCGCCATGCTCAACACGGCGGGGCGGCAGGCCGGATTCGTCCGCTACTGGAACGACGCCGCGAAAGTGCCTTTTCTCTACAATGCCCGCACGCAGGTCTTCGTCTCCTACGACGATCCTGAGTCGATGCGGCTCAAGGCCGAGTACGCCCGCAGCCACCATTTGGCCGGAGTTATGTTCTGGGAATATTTCGCCGATCCCTCCGGCGCGCTGCTCGATGCGATTGACGCAACCCTCCTCCATCAGAATTCCGTCTCGGTTCACACCAAAACAGAAAGCCCTCGCTGACCGCGCCAGGATTTACCGCGACAGAACAAGGCTTAGTGCTGTATCGTGATTAAGTTCGCGATGCGGAGTAAATCGAGGTGAGTAAGAACATTTTCGATCTGGCGGGAAGATGCGCGCTGGTGCTGGGTGGGACCTCCGGCCTAGGCAAATCAATCGTTTTAGGGCTCGCCGAGGCCGGCGCGGACACCATTGCGGCGGCCCGGCGGATGGAAGAAGTTGCGGCAACGGCGGACGCCATCGAGGCGCTTGGCCGCCGGACCATGCGGGCAACCGCCGACGTCCGCGACCGCTCTTCGCTCGAACGCCTGCATGAAAAAGTGGCCGCCGAATTCGGACACGTCGACATTCTGGTGAACGCCGCCGGAACCACTTTAAAGGTCCCGACACTCGACTGCGCCGAAGAGGACTGGCAGGCGATTCTTGACACCAACCTCACCGGAACCCTTCGCGCCTGCCAGATTTTTGCGCCCTGCATGGTCCGGCGCGGCTGGGGACGCATCATCAACATCGCGTCGCTAGCCACTTTTGTCGCCTTCAGCGAAGTGGCGGCTTACGGGGCCAGCAAGGCCGCGGTTGGCTCGCTGACTCGCTCGCTCGCCGTCGAGTTGGCCACGCATGGCGTCACGGTCAACGCCATTGCTCCCGGAGTCTTCCCCACCGCGCTCAACAGGGACCTGGTGTACGACACCCCGCGCGGCAGGGAGCAGCTTATGCGCACTCCGATGCAACGCTTTGGCCGCCCCGAGGAAGTCGCCGGCGCGGCGGTCTATCTGGCCTCCGACGCAGCCTCTTTCGTCACCGGAGAAATTCTGGTTGTCGACGGGGGCTATCTCTCCAGCGGCGTAAACCAGTAATATGGTTCGGGTAAATCGATTCAGCCACGGAGGACAGGCGGAAATGATGAACGCGAAGCGGGAGATCAGAATCATCAGCATGGCTTTGGCGGCGCTGCTGGCCATTGCATTCAGCGGCCCTTTGGCCCAGGCGCAAACCAAACAGCTTCCCTACCAGAACCCGGCCCTTTCGCCCGAAAAGCGCGCCGCCGACCTTGTCTCTCGCATGACCCTCGAAGAGAAAGTCTCGCAGACCATGAACAGCTCGGAGGCCATTCCACGCCTCGGCGTGCCCGCCTACAACTGGTGGAGCGAGGGCCTGCATGGAATCGCGCGCTCCGGCTATGCCACGGTCTTTCCGCAGGCCATCGGCAACGCCGCGACCTTTGACGCGCCGCTCATTCATCAAATGGCCACCGTCATCTCCACCGAGGCGCGCGCCAAATATAACCAGGCCATCCGCGACAACATTCACAGCATTTACTTCGGACTGACGATCTGGTCGCCCAACATCAATATCTTCCGCGACCCGCGCTGGGGACGCGGCCAGGAAACTTACGGCGAGGACCCATTCCTGACCAGCCAGATAGGCGTGGCCTTCGTCGAGGGACTGCAAGGCGACAATCCGCATTACCTCAAGACTGTGGCCACTCCCAAGCACTACGCCGTTCACAGCGGGCCGGAGCCGCTTCGGCACAAATTCAATGTGGACGTTTCGCCCTACGACCTTGAGGCCACGTACCTGCCGGCCTTCCGCGCCACCATTGTTCAGGGCAAGGCCGACTCGCTCATGTGCGCCTACAACGCCATTGACGGCGTGCCCGCCTGCGCCAACAAGATGCTGATGCAGCAGACGTTGCGCGACGACTGGAAGTTCGACGGCTTCATCACCTCCGACTGCGGCGCCATTGACGACTTCTATTCGCCCAACGGGCACCACTATTCGTCTGACGCCGAACACGCCTCCGCCACCGCCGTGCTGGCCGGAACGGACACCAACTGCGGCGACACCTACAACGCTCTGACGAAAGCCGTGAAGCAAGGCCTGATCTCCGAGAACGCGCTCAACACCGCCGTCGAGCGGCTGTTCACAGCGCGCTTCCGGCTGGGCATGTTCGACCCGGCCAGCATGAATCCCTACGCGCGCATTCCCATGAGCCAGGACGACACGCCCGCGCACCGCGCACTCGCGCTCAAGATGGCGCGCGAGTCCATGGTGCTGCTGAAGAACGACAATGATTTCCTGCCGCTGCACGACGTTCACACCATCGCCGTCGTCGGCCCCAACGCCGCATCGCTGGCAGCAATTGAAGGCAACTACAACGCGATTCCCTCGCATCCGGTGCTGCCCATCGACGGAATGAGGGCCGAGTTCCCCAACGCGAAAATTCTCTACGCGCAGGGCTCGCCCTACGTCTCCGAACTTCCCGTTCCTGTGCCGGAGACGGCCTTCCATCCTTCCGCGAACTCATCCGCCGCGGGCTTGAAGGGCGAGTACTTTGCCTCCTCCGCCATGACCGGCAAGCCGGTGCTCACGCGCACCGACCACCTCATCAACTTCGACTGGAACGCAGCCAGCCCCGTTCCCGGCGTGCCCATGAAGAACTTTGGCGTGCGCTGGACCGGGACCATTACCGCTCCCGCGCCGGGAAACTATTCCTTCACGGTCCGGCTTGCCGGCTGCTATCACTGCGGCGATGTTGAAGGTTACACGGTCTACCTGGATGGCAAAGAGGTGCACCAGCACAAAACAGGCCAGGAGGCCAACCGCTCCCTCACGACTCCGGCTTTCACGCTGCACTTCACGGACACCAAGCCGCATTCGTTCCGCCTCGATTACACCCATAATGCGAAGCTCTTCGGAGCCGGCATCACGCTCGGCTGGATGCCGCCGGCGGACGCGGAGCGCGAGCAGGCTGTGGCCATCGCGAAGCAGGCTGATGTGGTGGTGGCCTTCGTCGGCCTCTCGCCGAACCTCGAAGGTGAAGAGATGCCCATCCAAGTGGAAGGCTTCAACGGCGGTGATCGCACCAGCATCGATCTTCCCGACGTGCAGAAGCAGTTGCTCGAGTCCGTTGCCGCCACCGGCAAGCCGCTCGTGGTGGTGATGCTGAACGGCAGCGCGCTCGCCGTCAACTGGGCCGAGCAGCACGCCAACGCCATCCTGGAAGCATGGTATCCGGGCGAGGCCGGAGGCACGGCCATTGCCGAGACCCTCGACGGCAAAAACAATCCCGCCGGACGCCTGCCCGTCACCTTCTACAAATCCATCGAGCAGATCCCGTCCTTTGAGGACTACTCCATGAAGGGCCGCACCTACCGCTACTTCCACGGCGACCCGCTCTACGCCTTCGGATACGGCCTCAGCTACACGAAGTTCGCCTACAGCAACCTGAAGCTCTCCACCGCATCCGTCAACGCTGGCGACGACCTCACCGTCGAAGCTGATGTTCGCAACAGCGGACAGCGCGCCGGAGACGAGGTGGTTGAGCTTTACCTCACGCCTCCGCAAAACGGGCAGGTACCCATTCACTCGCTCGAAGGCTTCACGCGCGTGCATCTTGAGCCGGGAGCGACAAAGCACGTGAGCTTCACGCTCAACCCGCGCGAGATGAGCCTGGTGGATGCGAAAGGCAACCGCAGCGTAGAGGCCGGTCACTACATGGTCTTTGTTGGCGGCGGCCAGCCCGCGCCCAACGCAGGCATATCGCAGGCCTTCTCGATTGAAGGCAGCAAGGCGCTGCCGCGCTAAATGAAGCATACGGATGTACTACTTTTGGGTGCCCCATCCTTGACGGCGCTTTTCGCCGGCAAGGGTGGGAGACCACAAACGCCCGCTTCATATTGGCGTCTTTCCAAACTCCTGCTGGCGGTCACACTCATCGCTTCCTGCGCAACCGCCTTCGCGGAAAACGGCGCAGCGGGATGGCTGCGTTACGCGACGGTGTCGAACGCAAGCGATTACCGCTCGATTCCCGCGAATGTTGTCCCGATCGACCACTCGCCCGTTGTCGAAAGCGCGGCCAGTGAAGCCGCGCACGGTTTGGCCTCGATGCTAGGCCGCCCCATCCATCGGGCAGAATCCAACAGCGCCCAGCCCGCCATCTTCATCGGAACGGTTGCCGAAATCGAATCGCGTTTCCCTCACTGGAAACCCGCCGCAAAGCTCAAGCCCGAAGGCTACGCCATCGCCTCCATCCGCGACCACGGCCATACCGACTGGCTGATCGCCGGAGCCGACGCGCGCGGCGCGCTCTACGGAACTTTTCATCTGCTTGAAAGCATCGGCGAGCAGAAGCCCGTCTCCGCTCTCACCGCGATCAGTTCGCCCGCCGAGCAGGTGCGCTGGGTCAACCAGTGGGACAACCTCGACGGCAGCATTGAGCGCGGCTACGCGGGCCGCTCCATTTTCTTTGCCAACGGAACCGTTCGCCCTGACCTCACCCGCGCGTCCGAATACGCGCGCCTGCTGGCAGCCATCGGCATCAACGGATGCGTGGTCAACAACGTCAACGCCAATCCGCGCATGTTGACTCCTGAAATGATCGCGCAACTTGCCCGCATCGCCGACGCCTTTCGACCCTGGGGAGTGCGGCTGGCCATCTCGGTTGATCTTGCCAGTCCCCAAAAAATCGGCGGCCTCGACACTTTCGACCCGCTCAATCCGCAGGTCATCGCATGGTGGCAGAAAAAGACGGACGCGATTTACGCGCAGATTCCCGACTTCGGAGGCTTCCTCGTCAAGGCCGACTCCGAAGGCCAGCCCGGCCCATCGCAGTATGGACGCAGCCCTGTCGATGCGGCCAACACACTCGCCCGCGCGCTGAAGCCGCGTGGAGGCGTGCTGCTCTATCGCGCCTTCGTCTACAACCATCATCTCGACTGGCGCGACCCCAAGGCCGACCGCGCCCGCGCCGCGTATGACATCTTTCATCCGCTCGACGGCAAGTTCGACGACAACGTAATTGTCCAAATCAAGTACGGGCCGATTGATTTTCAGGTGCGCGAGCCGGCCTCGCCGCTCTTCGCCGGGCTGCGCCACACCAATGAGGCCATTGAACTTCAGGTCACGCAGGAGTACACCGGCCAGCAGCGGCATCTCGTTTTTCTGGTCCCGCTCTGGAAAACCATCCTCGACTTCGACATGCGCGCGGACAACCGCCACACGCCTGTGAAGGAGATCGTGGAAGGCCACTCCTTCCACCGCCCGCTCGGCGGCTTCGCCGGAGTCGCCAACGTCGGCCTGGACACCAATTGGCTCGCGCATCCGCTGGCCATGGCCAATCTTTATGGCTTTGGACGCCTCGCCTGGAATCCCGATCTTCCTTCGGCCACCATCGCCGACGAGTGGACGCGGCTGACCTTCAGCAGCGACCCGCTGGTCGTCCGCACTGTTGACTCGATGCTGCTTTCGTCATGGCACATCTACGAGCAGTACACCGGCCCGCTCGGCCTTGGAACCCTGACTGACATCGTCGGTTCGCACTACGGCCCTGCTCCGCAGTCTGCCGAGCGCAACGGCTGGGGGCAATGGTTTCGCGCCACCCATACCGGAGTCGGAATGGACCGCACCGTCGCCACCGGAACGGGATACATCGGGCAGTATCCTCCGCAGGTCGCCGCCATGTACGAGTCGCTGGCGACCTGCCCGGACGATTTGCTGCTCTTCATGCATCACGTTCCGTACACGCACCGGCTGCACTCCGGGCCCACCGTCATCCAATATCTTTACAACGCGCATTACGCGGGCGCGCAGGGAGCGGCGCATCTGGTCACGCAATGGAAGTCCCTGCGAGGCCACATCGACAACGAGCGATACTCAAAGGTGCTGGCGCTCCAGCAATACCAGGCGGGACACGCCATCGTGTGGCGCGACGCCGTGAATGACTACTTCCGCGCCATGTCCGGAATTCCCGACAACCAGCATCGCGTCGGCCACGATCCCAATCGCATTGAGGCTGAATCCATGCGGCTCTCAGGCTACGCTTCCGTCAGCGTTACGCCATTCGAGACGGCCTCCAAAGGCAAGGCCGTCGCGTGCAACCAGGTTGAATGCTCGGCGCAGGTCACGCCGCATCGCCCCGCCGGGACGTACAGCATCGCCGTCGAGTATTACGACTACCTCCACGGAGCCTCGACTTACACCGCTTACCTCAACAACAAATCCATCGCAAGCTGGAAGGCCGACAATACGCTGCCCGCCGACAAAATGAACGGCGACACGTCCACGCGCTATACCGTTCCTGCCGTCACGCTGCGCCCCGGCGATACCCTGAAGATCGAGGGCACGCCGAATGGCGGCGAGCCCGCCCCGCTGGACTATGTTGAGGTCACGCCGGAATCGGAGGTGGTGCACTAAGCCATGAAGATCACGCGAGCCTCCGTCAACATCACGTCGCCCGGGCGCAATTTCGTCACGCTGAAGCTCGAAAGCGATGAAGGCATTTATGGCCTCGGCGACGGAACCCTGAACGGCCGCGAGCTGGCCGTCGCCGCCTATCTGACCGAGCACGTCATCCCCTGCCTCATAGGCCGCGATCCCTTCGAGACGGAAGACATCTGGCAATACCTCTATCGCGGAGCCTATTGGCGGCGCGGCCCCGTCACCATGTCCGCCGTTGCCGCCGTTGACGTAGCCCTTTGGGACATCAAGGGCAAGGCCCTCAACACGCCCGTCTACAACCTGCTGGGAGGCCGCAGCCGCGACGGCGTTCTCGTCTACGCGCACGCCAACGGTGCGGACATTGACGAAACCATCGACGACGTGGCCCGCCACATCGACCTCGGCTATCTCGCCGTGCGCGCGCAGAGCGGCATTCCCGGCCTCGCTTCCACCTACGGAGTTCCCAAAGGTGGCCAGCCCTACGAGCCTGCCGGGCGCGGCTTACCGACCGAAAGCCTGTGGTCCACGGAAAAGTATCTTCGCCACGTCCCTAGGCTCTTCGCTAAACTTCGCGAGCGCTGCGGCGAAGATATGCATCTGCTCCACGACTGCCACCACCGCCTCACGCCGATTGAGGCCGCTCGTCTCGGCAAGGATCTCGAACCGTTCCGCCTCTTCTGGCTCGAAGACCCCACCCCCGCCGAGCTTCAGGAGAATTTCCGCCTCATCCGCCAGCACACCACCACGCCGCTCGCCGTGGGCGAAGTCTTCAACTCTATCTGGGACGCGCAGGACCTGATCCGAAACCAGTGGATCGACTACATCCGCATGTCTATCGTCCACTCCGGCGGCCTCACGCACATGAAGAAGGTCGCCGACTTCGCCGCCATTTACAGCGTCCGCACCGGCTGCCACGGGGCCACTGACCTTTCGCCCGTCACCATGGCCGCCGCGCTGCACTTCGGCCTCGCCGTCCACAACTTCGGCGTTCAGGAGCACATGCCGCACACCGCCGAGACCGATGCCGTTTTCCCGCACCACTACTCCTTCAGCGGCGGCTATATGCACCCCGGCGACGCGCCCGGACTCGGCGTTGATCTCGATGAAGCCCTCGCCGCGAAGCACCCCTACCAGCGCGCCTACCTGCCCATCAACCGCAAGCTCGACGGCACGCTTTTCGATTGGTAGCAAAGCGCGGCATCCTGCTCCTGAGGTAGGATAGAAAGTTCGTCCGAGGGCAAGCGCCATGATTTTAGGGGTTCCAAAGGAAGTAAAAGACCACGAGAGCCGCGTTGGCATTACGCCCGCCGGCGTCCGAGCACTCACCGAAGCCGGCCACAAAGTGCTGGTTGAAACCCACGCCGGAGAGCTTTCCGCCTTTCCCGACGACGAGTATCAATCCGCCGGAGCGGAGATCGTCGGCTCGGCCCACAACGTCTGGGCCAACGCGGACATGATCGTCAAGGTCAAGGAGCCGGTCGAGAAGGAGTACGGCTTCTTCCGCGAGGGGCTAGTGCTGTTCACCTATCTGCATCTCGCGCCCGTGCCCGCCCTCACCCAGAAGCTGCTTGACCGCGCCGTCACCGGAATCGCTTATGAAACGATCCGCGACCGTGCCGGAACGCTGCCGCTGCTCACGCCCATGTCCGAAGTCGCCGGCCGCATGTCCGTGCAGGTCGGGGCCGCTTATCTTGAGAAGGAACGCGGAGGACGCGGCTTGCTGCTGGGCGGAGTCCCCGGCGTGCCGCCAGCGAACGTCTGCGTGATCGGCGGAGGCATCGTCGGCACCAACGCTGCCAAAATCGCCGTCGGAATGGGTGCGAACGTCACGCTGGTTGACCTGAACCTGAACCGTCTGCGCGAGCTTGACGACATCTTCCACGGACGGCTTTCCACGCTCGCGTCCAATTCCTACAACGTGAGCCAGGCCGTCCGCGCGGCCGATCTGGTGATCGGAGGAGTGCTGATTCCCGGCGCCGCCGCCCCCAAAATTGTGACCCGCGAAATGGTCTCGCGCATGAAGAAGGGCGCAGTCATCGTCGATGTGGCCATCGACCAGGGAGGCTGCGTGGAAACCGCGCGACCCACGACGCACAGCGATCCGTCTTATGAAGTCAACGGCGTCGTCCACTACTGCGTGACGAATATGCCTGCCGCCGTGCCCAACACCTCCACGCTGGCGCTCACCAACGCGACTTTTCCTTATGTCATGAAGCTGGCGCAACACGGTGCGCGCGAGGCGATTCTGCGCGACGACGGAATCCGCGATGGCGTGAACACCTACGAAGGCACGCTCACCTGCGAGGCCGTCGCCGCATCGCAAAACAAGCCTTGGAAGCCGGTTCGCGACCTGCTCGCGCACGAGTTGATCGCGTAGAGGCGTAGCGGTACTCAGGCGCGATTTGTGTCCCCCACTCAAGCCAACAGCAGGCTTGAGTGGGCCACCGGACATTGAAGGTGGAATTGGATCCCACTTACTCCGAGATGTGCGCCGCCCTCGTCAGCTTAAAGGTAAGGGTCGTTTCGGCAGGGATAACAATGTCCTTCTTGCCGGTCAATCCCGCGCCTGCCGTGCCCGCGCCCGCTCCCGCAAGTCCGCCGATCAGCGCGCCCTTGCCGCCTCCGGCCAGCCCGCCGATCAGCGCGCCCAGGCCAGCTCCGCCGCCAATGAAACCGGCGCTGCGTTTGCCCTTTCCCTGCTCAACCCGCTCCAGGCCATTGGAGTGAATCTGGTACGTCTGCCCGTCCACGCGAATCGTATCCAGGCTCAGCTCCAGATGCGCTCCGCCCTTAAAGCGGCCCAGCGCCTTCGCGTCAAGAACCGAGCCGGTGGCGCGGGCTCCGCGAGGAATCACCACCTGGCCGTCGATGCTGACAGGCCGGGCCACCGTCGCCGTAAAGGTATCGCCGTCCTGGCTGATCTTCGACCCGAGGGTCTGGCCTGTCGTCACCGAAATGTGCGTGCCCGCGGGAATCACAATATCCTGCGGCGGCGGCGGCGGCGGCGGAGTGTTCTGGGCGCTCTGTGTCCTGGACGGCGCGGGCCTGTTCGCCGGGGCGTTGTTGGCATTCGGGCCGGGCGCGGGCGCGGCCCCGCCCGCCTGGTCCGGCGGAGGCGCCGGAGTTGTGCCCTGCTGCGCCGCATTGTCCGAAGACGGGCTGTTCTGTGGCTGGCTCTTGTGGCATCCGCCAACAAAGAGCAGTCCGGTGAGCGCGAAAGGGAGGAGGAAGGCCAAAACTCGTTTTGATCTCATAACGAAAACCATCATGCCACATTGAACGGCTTTGGGAAACCGCGCAGCACCAAATTGCGCCTGCCAGCGGCCTATAATCATCGGGCAGGAGCGGATTTTGGCGAAGAGAAAGCATAGGCGCGCAATCGTCATCAGCCTCGGCATTGGCACCCTGGTGCTGCTGCTGGCGCTGGGCGCGCTCAACGCCTTCAAGCTGAATTTTTTGCAGCCGCACTCCGCCGGACAGATTCAGATCTTCACCGCGCTCACCGTCCTGGTCTTTCTGCTGCTCGTCGTGTTGCTGATTCTGCTGTGGCGCAACATTTTGAAGCTCATGGCCGACCAGCGCAGCCGCGCGTTAGGCTCGCGCCTCCGCACGCGCATGTTGGTCGGCGCGGTGCTCATCTCCTTTACCCCCGCGCTGTTCATGTTCCTGTTCAGCGTTGTACTGCTCAACCGCTCCATTGACCGCTGGTTTACGCAGCCAGTCTCCACCCTGCGGGACAGCTCCGGGCGCATCGCGCTCGACCTCGCCAATTACGTCAGCCAGAACGCTCGCGCCGAGGCCGAGTCCATTGCCCGTTCCGACAGCTTTACGGCGAACTTCCGCGGCTCCAACCTCGCCGGAATGCGCGATGAAATTCGCGAGCACCGCACAACGCTGCAAGGCGGCTTCACCATCGTCTATCGCGACGGCGTCCCGGTCACGAAGTATCAGTTGCCCGAGCCGTCGCATCCGGCCTCGGTCGGCGCCTGGATCGACGACCGCAAGGGAAGCCCCGTTCCCGCTTCCGAGCCACTCGCCATCACCGTCCTGCACGCGGCCCAGCGCAGCGATGGCCCCATCCTCACCATCGGCGACACCGAGTACGCCCTGGGCGAGGCCATGCTCCCACAGGGCGGACTCGTGGTCATTGGCCTTCCCATGCCCGCCGGACTCAGCGCCACCGCCCGCCAGTTGCGCGCCGGAACAGACCAGTACTGGGCCCTCTATCGTGAACGGCACAGCATCCGCAGCACATATTTTTTGATGCTGCTCATGTTGACGGGACTTGTCTTCTTCGCGAGCAGTTGGCTCGCCCTTTTTCTCTCCAAGCAGATCACCCGCCCGGTGGAAGCGCTGGCCGACGCCATGAATGAAATTGGCGAGGGGAAGTACGGGACCCGCGTCACCGTCACGGCCTCGCAGGAGCTTGGCGACCTCATTCGCTCCTTCAACCATATGGCCGCCGATCTCGAGCAGAGCCGCGCCCTCGCGGAAAGCTCCGCCGCCGAGCTTTCCACCGTCAACGCCGCGCTTGAGGCCCGCCGCAAGGAGCTGGAGACGATCCTCGAAACCATTCCCAACAGCGTGGTCACGCTCGACCCAGATCGCAACATCCTCCAGGCCAACCGCGCTTTTCTCCGCCTCACCGGAACGTCGCGCTCAGGGTTGCTCGCCGGCACTCCTCTCGACTCGCTCTTTCCGTCGGACATTGCCTCCGAACTGGCCTTTCTCGAAAGGCGAGCGCAGCGCATGGGCGTGGCCGCCGCCGAGTTTGAAATGCCCAGCGGCTCCGGCCCGCTGCAACTCACAGCCACCGTTGCCCTGCTCGACTTGGGCAACAACCGCCGCGGTTCCATTCTGGTGATTGAAGACATCACCGAGTTCCTGCGAGCGCAGCGCCAGGTCGCGTGGAAGGAAGTCGCGCAGCGCGTCGCGCATGAAATTAAGAATCCGCTCACGCCCATCGCCCTTTCCGCCGAACGCATTCGCCGCCGTATGGACCGCAATCTTCCCGACTCGCCCGGAATCATCCGCCGCTGCGTCGAGGTCATCCTCTCGTCGGTCGAGTCCATGCGCGAGCTGGTCGATCAGTTTTCTTCGCTCGCCGAATTTCCCGCGCCGCGTCCCAAACCCACCAGCCTGAATGCGATTGTGGAAGCCGCCGTTCTCGTGTTTCAGGGACGCCTCGAAGGCGTCCACATTGAGCAGCGCCTCATGCCCGATCTGCCGCTTGTCATGGCCGATCCGCAGTCGCTGCAGCGCGCTCTGGCCAACCTGATCGACAACGCCGCCGAGGCC
>DASTXK010000116.1:0-5537 GCA_035765555.1 Acidobacteriaceae bacterium | reverse complement strand
TACACCTCCGGCACCACCGGCAAGCCCAAGGGACTCGTCCACACAACCGGCGGATACGCCGTGCAGACCTACTACACCAGCAAGCTGACCTTCGATCTGCGTGACGACGACATCTACTGGTGCTCAGCGGACATCGGCTGGGTCACAGGCCACTCCTACGTCGTCTACGGAATTTTGCAAAACGGCGTCACGACTCTGATGTACGAGGGCGCGCCGAATTTCCCCGAGTGGGACCGCTTCTGGAAGATCATTGAAGACCACAAGGTCACGGTCTTCTACACCGCCCCCACGGCGATTCGAGCCTTCATCAAAGTTGGCAACGAGCATGTGACCAAGCACGACCTCAGCTCTCTGCGCCTGCTGGGCACGGTCGGCGAGCCCATCAACCCCGAGGCGTGGATGTGGTATCGCAACGTGGTTGGTAAAGGTCGCTGCCCGATCGTGGATACGTGGTGGCAGACAGAAACCGGTTCCATCATGATTACTCCTCTGCCGGGAGCGATTCCCGCCAAGCCGGGCTCCGCCACGCGGCCCTTTCCCGGAATCGTGCCCGAGGTAGTCACGCGCCGGGGCACTCCTGTTCCCACCGGACAGGGCGGCTTGCTGGTCATTCGCAAGCCATGGCCGTCGATGGCCCGCACCGTTTATGGAGACCCGGACAGGTATGTGCAGACCTACTGGTCAGAAATTCCGGGGACTTACTTCACCGGCGACGGCGCGCGCTGCGACGCGGACGGCTACTACTGGCTCATGGGCCGCGTCGACGACGTGATCAATGTAAGCGGACACCGCCTCGGCACCATGGAAGTGGAGTCGGCCCTCGTCGCACACCCCAAGGTCGCGGAGGCCGCAGTCGTGGGCCGTCCCGACGAACTGAAAGGCCAGGCCATCGCCGCGTTCGTCACGCTCGAGAGCGGAAACCAGCCCTCGGCGGAATTGAAAGACGAGCTTCGTGCATGGGTCGCCAAAGAGATCGGCGCGCTCGCTCGCCCCGACGATCTGCGCTTTACCGAGCAGTTGCCCAAGACCCGCTCCGGAAAAATCATGCGGCGTCTGCTTCGTGAACTTGCCACCAACGGAGACATCAAGGGCGACATCACCACGCTGGAAGATTTCAGCGTGATCGCGAAGCTGCGCGAGTCAGAGGAATAGCGAACCGGAGTTCCCTGTCTCGGTCCGATACCCCGATGCTTTCAGAGTTAGACTAAAGGTACTATGACAAACAGCATAAGGCCGATGAAGGCGGCAGCATGGATGGAGAGGGCCTGGCCAGAAGGTGGAAATGCCTTTTCCGAATTTGCCGCTGCAGTAACTGAGCATGGTGTACTTGA
The DNA here is from genome assembly GCA_035765555.1 of Acidobacteriaceae bacterium. Lineage (GTDB taxonomy): Bacteria > Acidobacteriota > Terriglobia > Terriglobales > Acidobacteriaceae > Silvibacterium. The sequence continues at coordinate 4,206 of DASTXK010000116.1, read as the reverse complement.
TCCCAAAACTCGTGCGTTGATCCTGTTGGTGGCAGCATCCCTGAACCGGTGCTCCCATTGCGTGGACCACCACCTGGACACTTTGAAGGCGCTCGGCGCTACCAATCTCGAAGTTGCGGAAGCAATGATGTTAGGCAGCGTAGCCAGCGCCGGCGCAAATATGGCGTGGGCTGCCGAAGTTTTTCACAAACGCCTCTTTCATTGAGAAGTAGCCGAGGGTTCGGGAAAAATGGGAACCCCTATTAACAACAAGGGCTGCGGAATGGCCGCAGCCCTTTTCATGCGCCGCTACGGCTACCCTTGCAGCATCGCCACCGGGAACTCCGCAAACAGCCGCGCCAGCGGAATGCGCCCGTTCTCAGGCACTACGATTTGCTCGCCTGTGAAGGAATTCACGAGCGTCTTCCCGGCGCACTCTTCCGCGACCAGCGCCGTATCGCCCCAGGCCCTGCCCAGCGGAAGCTCCGGCCGTTGCCGCATCAGCGTACAGGCAAACCGTGGCACCGCTGTCAGCACGCACTGATCTCCGTGACGCCGCGCGAACGCGATCACGTGCTGCGCGTGTTCTCCCTCGGCGGCTAGGGGCAGGTAGTCCCCACGACGAAAGACCTCTGGCATCTCCGCCCGCAGCGCCAGCGCGCGATGCGTGGTCCACAGCTTCACGCGCCCATTTTCCAGCGACGCCAACGCCTCGCGGCACACCGCCATCTCGCCTTCGGCTTCCGCCTTGCCGAGCATCGCATCGAGCGCTTCCATGCGCACGCCGTAATCCACCGGACGCCGGTTGTCAGGGTCCACCAGGCTCAGGTCCCACATCTCCGATCCCTGGTAAAAATCCGGAACGCCCGGCGAACCTATCTTCAGCACCACCTGCGCCAGCGAATTCACCGCGCCGAACAACTTCAACGCGGGCAGCAGCAGTTGCAGGGCCGAGACAAGCTTCCGCTCCGAGCCTTCCCCGCCCGGCATCAGAATCGACGCCAGAAATTCGTGTACCGCCTCCACATACTTCTCGTTGGGATTCACCCAGCTCAAATTGATCTTGGCTTCACTCAGCGCCTTGGTCATGTACTGCTGCAGTCGATCCACAAACTGTTGCCGGTCCTCCGCCGAATCCATCTTCCACGGCCAGGCGCCGACAATCGTCTGGTAAATCAAATACTCCTCGTTCGCGTCCGGAGCCACGCGCCCATCCTCAAGCGTTCGCTTGAAGCGCGCATTCAGTCGCTGCGCGCGACGCACAAAGGCCGGCCACAGCAGCGCCATTTCTGAAATCACATTCAGCCGGTTCCGAACATCTTCGCTGCGCTTGGTGTCGTGCGTCGAAGTCGCCAGCATCGCATCGGGAGAATTCTCCAGCCGCTCCCTATTGCTCGCGTGGAGCGCCTCAACCGGAATCCCAAACGCCTGGATCGAGCTGCCCACTTCATTCGACGAAATGAAGCGGTTGTACCGGTAGAACGCCGTATCCTCGACGCCCTTCGCCATCACCGGCCCGGTGAGTTGCTGAAACTTCAGGGCGAAATAAAGTTCCCGCTGGTCAATTTCCTCGCCACTCTTGCCGTGCAACAGCAGCGCATTCTCAAGAAAATCAAACGCCGAGGTGTCCACATCTGGGTTCCGGTACTTCGCGCGCGCAATCGCCTGGCGAATGTACGCGCGGTCCCGCTCCGTGTACCGTCCGCGATCATCAATATAGGTCCGGTACACCGGGAAGCACGCGATCGTCTCGCGAATCACCGAGTCCAGCAGGTTGTCCGTAAAATCGCGCGCCCGCCGGTCCGCCGAACCGAGCTGGCTCAACAGATTGGTCAGCACATAGGTCTCGCTCGAAAGCGCAGTCTGCATCACCTGCAATTTGCCGCGATACATCACCTCTTCCGGGTCGCGCGTCCGGCCCGTCACGGAAGTATAAAGATCATTGAATCGCTTGCGGTTTTCGCGCTGGATAAAAACCTGGTTCGCAAAATGGATAAAGTCGTACCCCGACGTGCCCTGCACCGGCCATTCCGGCGGAAGCGCCTCACGCGGCTCAAGAATCTTCTCCACCACCACATACAGCGGCCCGCGCACCCCGGTCCAATCGCGGCCCCGCAGCGACTCGCGAATTTCACGTTCGATTCCGTTCGGCGCCACCGGCCCGCGCGCCTTCGCGCCGCCGCACTGGCTCGCGATGTACAGCATTTGCAGCCGGATCAGGTACTGCCGCGGATTGAACATCCCATCGCAGTGGTCCACGCGCAGCCCCGTCACCTGCTTCTCCGCCAGCATCCTGCGGACTAAACCATGCGTCGCCGCGAACACCACCGGGTTTTCCATCCGCAAACCGACAAGATCGTTGATATCGAAAAACCGCCGGTAGTTAATCTCCTCCGCTGATACGCGCCAAAAAGCCAGCCGGTACGGCTGCTCCTCCAGCACTGCGTGCAGGCGGTCAAAGCTGTGCGGATCGCCCACCGTACCGTTCACCTTTTTCAGCGCCTCCGCAATCGCCTCCTGGTTTTCCGGCTTCGAAAGGGCCCTGCGAATCCGCGGCTGGATCTCCTCAAGCTGTTCCCGCCGCTGCGACGCCAGTCCGCTGTCCGCCGTATCGTTCGGCGGAATATGATGCGTAAGGTCGCGCAGCATCTCGCGCAGGTTTTCCGGAAGCTCCTCCATCTGCTCTTCTGGAAAAATCAACGGCAGCGAGCGTGGCGCCATCGGCATGGTGTGGTCGTAGTACTTCACCTTGCCCACGCCATTCTCAATCGCAATCTGGATGCGCCCGTTCTCCAACTCATTTCCATATTGGTCGCCCAAAATCGGCAGCAGCAGCTTGCCCCGCATATCGTCCTTCAGCGGGTCCCAGTCAATATCAAAAAATTCCGCGTACTCCGATGTGCGCCCGTTCTCCAGAACGTCCTGCCACCACACCGAGTCGTTGCCCACGCTCATGTGGTTCGGCACAATGTCCAGCAGCAGCCCCATGTCCGCTTCGCGCAGCGCGCCTGAGAAGCCCGCGAACCCCTGCTCGCCGCCAAGTTCGGGATTGATCCGGTCATGCCGCGTCACGTCATAACCGTGCATGGACCCGGGCCGCGCCTCAAACAGCGGCGACACATAGCAGTCGCTGATTCCAAGCCGCCGCAGATACGGCAGCACCGCCTCCGCATCGCCAAATTTAAACCCCGCGTGAAGCTGCAGCCGATAAGTCGAGCGCGGCGCGCGCGCCTCCGCGTGGAGCATCTGCTCAACACAGTCGTGCAAACTCGTTTCGCTTGTCTCTTCTTTCATAAAAGGAATACTTGCGGCAGGCACCGGTTGTTGGATGCCAAAGTATCAAAATTCGTTGTGTACAGCGCCTTGGCGCGCGGGCCGCGTTTCGCCGCATCCAGGGCGTCACGCCGGTTTCTTTACTTTGCATCTCCCACTCAGGGAAAATGAATGCAGATTAGAAAAATTCGGAGATATGAAGATTATGCCACTCTCGGGCGAAGCCATCCGCATGATGAACTACGTTGACGACGTTTCCACCACGCTGCGCCGCATCCTCGCGCTCGTACCCATCCTCACTCCGGAAGAGCGCCACCGCGTCGCCGAATACCTTACCCACGCCAATCCCGGCGTCGATGCAGTCGTGAAGGCATTGAACGCTGAAAGCAGCAAATAGCTGAACCGTGGGGGGAATCGGTTACAGTACCCCTCGCGCCTTCACTTCAAGATACTCATTGATGGCGTCGGCTTTCACGCGCCCCGGAGTTGTCTCCACAACCAGTACGCCCTGCGCGCGCAGCCCCGCCAGCAGCGCCCGCCGCCGCTCCAGAACCTCCGCCGCCGCCGTCGCCACAAACATCTGACCCACGCTTTCCGGCTGCCGCGCCGCCACCGCGCCCAGTTCCGGATTTCCCAACACCACCAGCAGAACCAGGTGCCGCCGCGCCAGATCGAGCGCCGCATCCACAATCTCCGGACGCCGCGCGCTGTCCGCCAGCTCCGTAATCCACAGCACCATTCCGCGCCTGCGTTGCAAATGCTTCAGTCGTGCCGCCGCGCTCAAGTGGTTGGCCTCACCCGCCTCGGCGCGCGCCTGCGAAAGCGCGTCCACAATCTTTCGCAAATGTCCCGTTCCCAGCGCCGGCAAAAGCTGCTGCTGCACTCGTTGCCCATAGACCAGCAACCCGGCTTTATCGCCCGCCTGCATCACGGCCTGCGCCAGCGCCACTGCCG
>DASTXK010000115.1:0-6229 GCA_035765555.1 Acidobacteriaceae bacterium | reverse complement strand
TGTCAAAGCGCTTCTTGAGGCCAAGCTGCATCTGGTTGAAGTTTTCCGTGCCGATGCTGCGCGTGGCCTGAATGTTCCCGAACGGCTGGAACGGGCGCTGCGCCTGGAGCGGTTCGTTGGGAATCTGAACATCCGGAATATTGATCTGGCCGAAGTTGTACGGCAAGTGATGACCCACGTGGCCTAGATACGTTGCCCTGGCGCTCCAGTCCCTACCGAACTCGTGCTCAACTGTCAGGCTCCACTCCTGCATGGAGGCGTTCTGGAAATCCCATTGCAGCATGTCGATAGTCGGATTCGCCGTCACGACAGACCCACTATTCGTGCTCGGATACGGGTTAGCGAAAGTGATGTCTGGCTTGAAGGGGGTTTTCGGTTTGCCCGGAAGCTTGCTTGCAAAGGTCTGGGTGATCGACAGCAGCCACGGCGGGTTGAAGCCATCCGCGCGCGAGCCGACGTTGCCCGGCTGGAAGTTGTAATAGACGCCGAAGCCGCCGCGAATCACCGTGCGTCCGTCCGAAAACGGACGATAGGCGAAGCCCACGCGCGGCGCGAAGTTATTGCGGTCCGGCTGAATGTACTGGAGCGGCAACCCAATGCTGTGCGTGGTTTCAATTGGGTACGCATTAAACAGATCGGGGGATGCGTTTGCCGGCAGAGTTGGAGTGTCGCTGTTCTGCGGAATCACGAGCTTGTCATTTGCCATATCAAAGGTCGTGACTTCCTGGTTCTTGTACAGCCACGGGCTCTGGTACTCATAACGAAGGCCAAAGATGAGCGTCATCTTCGGAGTGGCCTGCCAGGTGTCCTGAACGTAGGCCCCCCAGTCGCGCGAATAGATGTTCTTGGCATAAGCTCCCACAGGAGCAGTCGTGGAGCCACTGGCGTCGCCCAAGAGGAAATCGGCAAAGGCGTTGCCGCTGGAGTGCGGCAGCCCTGGCCATCCCGCATTCCCGGTCCACTTGCCATTGAAGGAGAATGACCCCGTCGCGCTTCCCGTTGACGGAACGCGGGTGTTGATCTTGTATCCCGTCTCGTCAATGCCCGCCTCAATCGTGTGGCGACCCTGAATGTGCGTGAAGTTGTCCATAATCTCCACATTCCAGCGCGGCGTGTAGAAGCCTGTGCCGTAATCATGGAACATGCCGGTATAGCCGCTCATCGTCATGGTCGGCAAACCGCGAAAGAGGGTCGCGGGCATCTGGGGAAAAAGGTCCTGCGGGTTCACATCCTGGTTCTGCCCGGCGAACTTGGTCCCGTAGTCGCCCCACGCCAGACGCAGTTCGTTAATCGTCGTCTGGTTGAAGGTGTGGGTTTCGGTCCCGCTGAAGGTCATGTCCTTGTAGCCGTAGCGGCCTTGGCCATAATTGGAGGGATAATTCGTCCCGGAATTCCAGGGGTCAGCGACGCGCCGCGCGAAAACTCCAAACACCCGGTCAGAAGACGAAATATTGTAGTCGATTCTGGCGTCCAGCGCGTTCACGGTCTGCGTCAACGGGACCGCCTCGACATAGTTGATTCCGCCGGAGGGCAGCCCGAGGCTGGTCCCAACCGTGGGCGCCGGCAGATACTTCAGCAACGCCTGCGCCTGTGAAGTAATGTTAGTAATCTGATTGCCCTCGAACGGCTGTCCGGTGTTGGGATCGTAAAGCTGCACGCCAAGATCGGAAAAGTCCCCGTTCCGCATTTTCATGCTGGGAAAGGTCAACTGCACTGCGCGCGACTTCTCGCTGCGGTAGCCGTTGTAATCGAAGAAGAAAAACGCCTTATCGCGCCAGATTGGTCCGCCGATATTTCCGCCAAACTGGTTGAGGTGCGTGGGCGGACGCGGATCGCCGTTGGCATTCAGCACAAAACTGTTCGCATTCAGCGCGGTGTTCTGCAGGTACTCATACAGGAGGCCATGGAACGTGTTGGTGCCGCCCTTCGTCACCAGCGTAACGGAGGCGTGCCCCGTGTACTTCGCGCTCATGTTGCCGCTCTGCACATTCAGTTCCTGGATCGAGCTGGGAGGCGGCAGCACCAGAAGTCCCACGCCCTGCACCGTAACGCCGCCGCTGTTGCCGGGATCATTTACCTCGACTCCGTTCAGCGTGTAGTTCACGCTGCCCCAGTGGCTGCCTCCGCCAATCTGCGGGTTGGTCGCGTCGCCCCCCGCCTGAACTTGAACTCCAGGCGCCAGCGCGACAAATGCGTCCACTGTCTGCTGCGACGTCGGCAGGTTCGCAAGCTGCGACGCCGTGACCGAATCGCCGATCGTCATTGAGTCCGTGGTGATCAGCGGCGCATGGTCCGTCACCGTCACAGTCTGCTGCATGCCGCCCACAGCAAGATGCGCGTTCACGCGCTTGCTCTGTCCCGAGAAGACGCGCACGCCGTCAGTCCGCGAAACCTCAAACCCGTTCTTCTTGACCGTGACGCTGTAGTTGCCCGCCAGAATTCCCGGGACTGAATAGGTCCCTGCCGCGTCGGTCGTGGCTTGGACCGTGACACCCGTCTCGGTATTCTTCACGATCACCTGCGCGCCGGGCACCACCGCCCCCTGCTGGTCCGTCACGTTGCCTACGATAGAGCTGGAGATGTTTTGCGCTAGAAGGCCTCCGCACGCAAAAGCCAAAACCACAAAAATAACACTGATCCGCTTTTTCATTTGCCGCTCACTTCCATGTATGGTCGCCCCTTCCGGGCTGTTCTATTAGTAGAACTGACTTACATTACTCTGTATGAGACTTCCTGTTTACTAGTTTTGGGGAACGGTGGTCAAGCAAAAAATTTCAATGCGGAAAAAAATTCAATTCGCAGCGCGGGCCCGCCCTATCGCGGCGCCATTTCCCGCTCCAGCCTTTCCTGTTGCGGCACGCATCCTCCGGCCAGCTCCCCGTCAGGAGCGACCGCCCTCTGGCCCGCCCACAACGTGACCAGCACCCCGCCCAGAATCAGCACCGATCCCGCGTAGTCCCGCGCTGAGGCCGAGCGATGGAACATCGCCGCGTCCAGAAAAAAAGCGAACACCACCGAGCTGGTCATCACGCTCGACGCCAGCACGCTGCTCATGTGCTTCAGCGCAAACGTCAGCAGTTGCTGATAAACGGCCGTGAGCGCGCCAATCGCGATCAGCACCCACCAGCTCCCCACTACCAGGCTGCGCCCTGTGTCCGCCGCCCACAACACGGAAAGCAGCAGGCACACGCTGAAGAAATAAAACAGCACGCTGAAGCTACTCTCCGTGCGGCGAAGCTGCGCGACCAGCACCACCGCGGAGGCCGACGCAATGGCAGACCCCAGCGCGAAGACGCTTCCCCAACTCAGATCAACATGGGGGCGAATGCCCGACACGATCACGATTCCAGCGAAACCCACGACCAGCCCGAGGATGGCTTTGCGCGAGGGCCGCTGCCGCATAAAAATGAGCAGCAGCAGCGGCACAAACAAAATGTAGCTGGAGTTCAGGACCATCGCCTCCTGCAACGGGATCCGCTCCAGGGCCAGCGTGTAGAGGAGGAACATTCCAAAGCCGATGCCGCCGCGCAGCATGTGCCAGCGCAGCTTTCGCGTGCGCAGAGAGGGCCGCCCGCTCACAAAGTAAATGGGCAGCAGCGCCGCGCTGGCGAACAAATAGCGCGCCACAAACACCACGGAAGCGTCGCCGGTCGCCACCGCCATCTTCATAAACGCGCTCATCAGCGCATAGAACATGGCTGCCGCGACGACGATCAAAAAGTAAAAGTATTTCAAAACGTCACGGCCCAGGCTGGATTGCAATTAGGGTTGATCCGCAGGCGAGCGGCGGTTGCCGCCGCCTTCGCGATGGAAAGTCAGTCGGTTCGTAATGCGTGATAGGGTCGGGCCCGCGCATCTTTTCTCCGGCGCATCACGGCGCTTCAGTCAGCCACCATCTCGCGGAAGCGCGCTGCCGTCGCGGGGCGATAGCCCAGTTGCGCCGACATCTTCATGGCGTAGCTGCTGATCAGCGCGCCCAGTCGCGGAACATCTTTGCCGCGCATCTGCAGCGTGCTGGCGCCAAGGTTCACCGCGGCAACCACTCTCTGCGTCCCATTGAAAATCGGCGCGGCCACGGAGCGAACATCGATTTCATTCTCCTCATTGCAGGAGGCGAATCCCTGCGCGCGAATTTTTGCCAACTGCTCCTTCAGCAACTCGGGATTGGTAATGGTCTTTGGAGTGAACCGCTTCAACGGATACTCGGAGAGGATGCGGTCAAGGTCCTTCTCGGGCAGAAACGCGAGAATCGCCTTGCCTATCGAGGTCGAGTGCAGCGGCATCCGCTTGCCCACCCACGTGGTCACGCGCACCGCGTCCATCACTTCTACTTTGTCGATGTAGACAACGTGCCCTCCGTCGCGGATCGCGATGTGCCCGGTAATGCCCGCCTTGCGGGTCAGTTCCTCCAGCAGCGAATGCACTTCCGTGCGCACGTCGAGGTTGTCCACCAGCGTTGCCCCCAGGCTGAATAGCCGGAAGCTGAGCGAGTAGCGGTCCTCGGCGTCCTTCTCGACATAGCCGCGCGACTTCAGCGTCTGCAAAATCGCATAGGCCGAGCTTTTGGGAATGTTGAACTGCCGGCTGATGTCGCTCACCGTGAGCGCGCGCCGCTCGACGAGCGTTTCGATGATGTCCAGCGTCCGATGGATCGCGGGCACCGAATATGCGCCGTTGCCGTTGCTCGGCTTTGAAGCTTTGGTTGTAGTCGCCATATCTTCCGCCAATCTTTGGGTGCCCCATCCTTGACGGCGTTTTTCCCGCCAAGGTTGGAGCCCGCCGTAGCTAACCTAGCATGAAATTTTCCAGAATACCGATGCCGGAAACTTCAATCTCCATTCTGTCTCCCGGCTTCAAAAACACCTGCGGCTTGCGATGGAACCCAATGCCCGCCGGCGTTCCCGTGCTGATCACGTCTCCCGGCTCCAGCACCAGCGACTGCGAAAGCGTCGAAACCAGCGCCGCCGGAGAAAAGACCAGATTCCGCGTATTGGAATGCTGAAGCGTCTCGCCGTTCAAACGCAGGCTGATGTCTAGCGCCAGCGGGTCCGGAACGCTGTCCGCCGTCACCATCCACGGCCCCATGGGACCAAAGCCGTTGCAGTTTTTGCCGCGAAACCACTGCTTGTCCTTGAACTGGAAATCGCGCGCCGAAACATCATTCATAATCGTGTAGCCCGCAATGCACGCGAGCGCGTCCGCTTCGTTCACGCAGTCCGCGCGGCGGCCAATCACCAGCGCAAATTCTGCTTCATAATCAACCTGCTGCGATGATTTCGGAATGGGAATGCCCGCCTTATTAGGAATCACCACTGCCGCCAGCTTCGAGAAGAAAATCGGCGACGACGGAGGAGGCAAATTATTTTCCGCCGCGTGGTCCGCATAGTTCAGCCCCACGCAAAAAACGCGCGCGTCCCGCTCCACCAGCGGAGCGTGTTTCACATCAGCAAGCGGCACGCTCTGCGCCGGAGTCTTCAGCAGCTCACGCGCCTTCGCCAATGCCGCGTCACCGCCGCGCAGCAGCGCGCCCAAAGTTGCGAATCCCGCGCTCGTCAGGTTGTACACGCGGTCGCCTTCAACCGCACCCAGGGCCTTTACGCCCGCCTCAGAATAGTAGTTCAGTAATTTCATAAATCAGCCGGTCACCAAACTTAAGAAATTTGTGCGCAGAATCTTTTCCTTCTCCGCGTCGGAAATCTTTGCCGTCAAAACGTGGGCCAGCGTCATGGAAGCTTCCAGAAACGGCATATCTGAGCCAAACAAAATCCGCTCCGCTCCCACGCGCCGCGCGCACTTCTCCAGAATCGGCCGGTGGTGCTGCGAACTGGCCAAGTCGAGAAACAAATTCGGAGCGGCCTCCGCCGCCTCCATCGCCTGCATAATGCCGCGCCACGTCACGCCGGAGTGTCCCAGCAGAATCCGCGCCTTCGGATGCGCCCGCGCAATCGACGGAAACAGCAGCGGCCCACAGTTCGGGTCGGAGTCCCACGTATGCACCAGCACCACCGCCTCATGCTGGTTCGCGTAATCCCAAATCGGCTTGTAATGCTCGCCATGCACCGGATACTTATGCAGTCCCGGATGCAGCTTAATCAGCGGAGGCCGATGAAAGCCCGCCCATCGCTCCAACTCCGCCACGGCCTGCCCCGGCGGATTCGGATTCACCGTCACATATCCAAAAAACCGCTCCGGATGCCGCCGCAGTACCGCCTCAATCTCCGCATTGCCG
>DASTXK010000114.1:0-3582 GCA_035765555.1 Acidobacteriaceae bacterium | reverse complement strand
ATGCTCGGCAACGAGCCGTACACGGTTCTCGGCGTTATTGGGAAATCCTTCGAGACTGATCCTCCAGCCGAACTCTGGCTGCCTTTCCAGTTCGAGCCCAACAGCGACAATCAGGGACACTACTTCCTCGTCGCGGGCCGTCTCAAGCCGGGAGTCACGCTGGCCCAGGCCAATGCTCAGATGAAAATCGCCGCCGACCAGTTCCGGCGGCAATACCCGAACGTTCTTGACCAGAAAGAAACCTACGCCGTCCAGCCTCTCCGCGACGCGGTCGTCAGCGGTGTGCGCTCCTCGCTCTTTGTTCTGCTCGGGGCCGTGGGCTTCGTCCTTCTCATTGCCTGCGCCAACGTCGCCAATCTGCTGCTCGTCCGCGCTACAGGGCGTAAACGGGAATTCGCCATCCGGTCGGCCATGGGCGCCCGGCGCGCGCGCATCATCCGACAACTGCTTACAGAGAGCATTCTGCTCGCCGTGGCCGGAGGCGCGCTCGGGCTCGGCCTCGGCTTCGTGGGCGTGCGCGCTCTGCTCGCCCTCAACCCCGGCAACATCCCCCGCATCGGCGAGCATGGGGCCGCCGTCGGCATGGACTGGCGCGTTCTTCTTTTCACTCTCGGCGTTTCGGTGTTTACCGGAATCCTCTTCGGCCTGTTCCCGGCCATCGGGGCCGCGCGTCCCGACCTCAATACCACGCTTAAGGAGAGCAGCAACCGCTCCGGCACAGGGTTCCGTCAGAGCAAGGGCCGCTCGCTGCTCGTAATCAGCGAAGTCTCGCTCGCCCTCGTGCTCCTGATCGGCGCCGCGCTGCTCATTCGCACCTATATCGCGCTGCGCAACGTCAATCCCGGCTTCGACCCCCACCACGTCATCACAATGCAAATGTCGCTTACCGGCGAGAAATATCAGAAGACCGCCGGAGTCGCGCTGCTTGTCCGTAACGCGCGCGAGCGCCTGAATGCGATTCCCGGCGTCGAAGCGTCCGCCTCAAGCTGCTGCATCCCGCTCCAGGGCGGTTTCGGATTGCCCTTCAACATCGTTGGCCGCCCCACCGGAAAGAGTCCCTACACCGGCGGAGGCGGCTGGATGAACGTTTCGCCCGGCTATTTCTCCGTCTTCAAAATTCCTCTGCTTCAGGGCCGCGACTTCACCACGCAGGACACGACCGGGGCCGCTGGCGTCGTCATCATCAATGAAGCCATGGCGAAACAGTATTGGCCCAAGGGCAGCCCCATCGGTCAGCAGATCATCATCGGCAAAGGCGTTGGCCCACAGTTTGAAGAGCCTGCCCGCCAGATCATTGGGGTAGTCGGAGACACCCACGATGCGGGCCTCAATCGCGACCCGCGCCCGCTGATGATCATTCCCCAGGCCCAGGTGCCCGACGGCATGACCGCGCTTAATGCCACAATCGGCCCCATCGCATGGCTTGTCCGCACCCACGGCGACCCCCACCAGTACATCTCCGCCATTACCGAGCAACTTCGTCAGGCCAGCGGAGGACTCCCCGTTGCCCATGTCCGCACCATGGATGAAGTTGTCAGCGCCTCCACCGCGCGCCAGGATTTTAATATGCTGCTGCTCACTATCTTCGGGGCATGCGCGCTCATCCTTGCCGCCATCGGCATCTACGGCCTCATGGCCTACTCCGTCCAGCAGCGCACGCAGGAAATGGGCATCCGCATGGCGCTCGGGGCCGACCGCGGCAAAATCCGCAATCTTGTCGTCCGCCAGGGCATGGCCCTCGCCATCATCGGCGTCGTAATCGGAACCGGAGCGGCATTTGGCCTCACCCGGTTTCTCGCCAGCTTTCTCTTCGGAGTCAAAACCTGGGACCCGCTCGTCTTCATCGCTGTCCCCATCATCCTGGCCATGGTCGCATTCGCGGCCACCTGGATACCCGCCCACCGCGCCTCGAAACTCGATCCAATGGAAGCGCTCCGCGTCGAGTAAGGAGCGTAGCGAATAACTCAGCCCCGCAACATTGCGTGGCGACTACACGCCCGCGCAGTGATACGATTACTAAATAATTCTGTGAGTGAAATAAATACCTCGCACCGCTGCTGGGGAAGAATGTACGAGTCGCTGAAGCGTTACTGGATCCAGTTCGCTATATTCGCGTTGGTCGTCTGTCAGGGCCTGACGAGGGCCACCGCTGCCACTCCGCCGGAAAAACCGGCCCCCGCGGACGAGACCAAGCCCAATGTCCTCGTCGTCGTCATCGACGACGTAGGCTACTCCGACCTCGGCTGCTACGGTGGCGAAATCCACACCCCGAACATTGACCGCCTCGCCCGCGACGGCGTCCGCTACATCCGCTTCGACACCAACGCCGTCTGCTCGGCGACGCGCTCCTCGCTACTGACCGGGCGCAACTCCCAGACGGTGAAGATGGGATTTCTCGCCGCGCGCGACACAAAGGAGACAGAAGAGCGCTATGCCGGCAAGCCCATGCCCGAGCCAGTCCAGCATCTGCTCGCCGTTGATCCCGGCTGGCGCGACCCCAACGACCAGTCGCCGGAACGCGGCTGGATGCCGCGCAATGCCGAAACCATCGCCCAGGCGCTCAAGCTCGACGGCTACACGACGTGGGCCATCGGCAAGTGGCATTTGGCCCCGGCGTGGGAAGACGGCTCCAAAGGCAACAACGCCGACTTCCCTCTCCAGCGCGGCTTCGACTACTTCTACGGCTATCGCGATGGATGGACCGATCAGTACCGCCCCATTCTCTACGAAAACAACGCGCGCATTCCCATCCCGGTCTATCCCTACGGCGACACGCTCGCTTGGGACCTGGCAAACCACGCCATCTCCGAGATGAAGGCGAACCAGGCCCAGCGCTCCGGCAAGCCTTTTTTCCTTTACCTCGCCTTCACGCAGGCGCACGCTCCGCTTCAGGTCCCGCAGACGTACATCAATGAATACGACGGCATCTACGATCAAGGCTGGGACGCCATCCGCACCGAGCGCTTCGAGCGCGAGAAGAAGCTGGGAGTCATTCCAGCCAACGCCGAGCTGCCGCCGCGCAATTCCGGCGACCCGGCCTGGGACAGCCTCACCGCTCAGCAGAAGCGCGTTTATGCGCGCTATATGCAGACCTACGCGGGCTATCTGCAATATGGAGACGAACAGCTAGGCCGCGTGCTCGATTACATGCGCGCCAGCGGCATCGCGAAGAACACCCTCATCGTACTCATCTCCGACAACGGCCCGGCAAGCGAAACCAAAACCGGCGGCTTCTACACTCCTTATGGCGACCGCACCACCCTGGCGCAGAAGGACGCTCATCTAAATGAACTAGGCGGCGACCAGACGGAAGCGCTTTATCCCCGCCCCTGGGCCATGGCCGGAGCAACTCCCTATCGCCGCTACAAGCTGTGGCCATTCCTCGGTGGTGTTCGCGATGCGCTCATCGTCAACTGGCCCGGTCACATCAAGGACCCCGGCGGAATCCGCAATCAGTACGTTCACGTTGTTGATGTCGCCCCAACAATTCTTCAGGCGGCAGGCACGCACTTCGATCAAACCCTTCAAGGCGTGAAGCAGATTCCCGTCGCGGGCCGCTCCTTCCTGCCCACTCTCTCCGAT
>DASTXK010000113.1:0-2167 GCA_035765555.1 Acidobacteriaceae bacterium | reverse complement strand
CGCGCGCCACGTTCATCCGCTTTTCGGCGGTGCTGTCGGGCATTAAAGAAATCAAGCAGGTAATGGCTGACGCGGAGAAGGCCGCGCAGTACGGCTCGCGCACCATCCTGTTTATTGATGAAATTCATCGCTTCAACAAAGCCCAGCAGGACGCCTTCCTGCCCTATGTGGAGCATGGGACGATCCGGCTGATTGGAGCGACGACGGAGAACCCATCGTTCGAGGTCATCTCCGCGCTGCTCTCGCGCTGCCGGGTTTACACACTGCGCGCGCTGAGCGAAGACGAGATCGTGACCCTGCTGCGCCGCGCGCTGACCGATAACGAGCGCGGCCTGGGCGCGATGCGGATCGCGGCGGATGATGACGCTCTTCGCATGATCGCCTCCTATTCCAGCGGGGATGCACGCAACGCACTCAACGCGCTGGAAGTGGCAGCGAAGCTGGCCGAGGCGCGCGCGGAAAAGAGCATCACGCCGGAGATTGCAACCGAGGCGCTGCAGCAGCGGACGCTGCTTTATGACAAGCAGGGCGAAGAGCATTACAACCTGATTTCGGCACTGCACAAGTCGGTCCGGAATTCTGATGTGGACGCCTCGCTCTACTGGCTGGGCCGCATGTTGCAGTCGGGCGAGGACCCGATGTATGTGGCGCGCCGCGTGGTGCGCATGGCGGTGGAAGACATTGGCCTGGCCGCGCCCGAGGCGCTGAACCTTACGCTTTCCGCGCGCGACGCCATGCACTTTCTTGGCTCGCCGGAGGGCGATCTGGCGCTGGCGCAGGCGGTGGCGTATCTCGCGCTCGCGCCCAAGTCAAACGCCATCTACACCGCATACGGCGCGGTGCTGGAGGACATTGAGCATACCCGCGCCGAGCCTGTTCCGCTGCACCTGCGAAACGCTCCGACCAAATTGATGAAGACGCTGGACTATGGCAAGGGCTATCAGTACGCCCACGACGTAGAGGACAAGGTCGCGGACATGGAGTGCCTTCCAGAAAGCCTGAAGGGCCGCCGCTATTACGAGCCAACCGGCGAAGGCCGCGAGAAGCTGCTGGCGCAGCGTATGGAAGAGATTCGCAGGCTGCGTGCGGCAAAACGCGGCTAGTTTCGCATCTATGTAGCTTGCCGGGGTCCCCGGGCAAGTTCATGATGATTGGCCGCGCACATTCCCCCCATTTCCGCGCCTGCAAACCGCTTCAATTCCTGACCGTGGCCTTGTGCATCGCGCTCTGCACGGGACAGGCTGCGGCACAGCAGGACATTGACGAGCTGCCCTCCGCTCCGGACCCACAATTGAAGGCGGAAACAAGCGGGCCTGCTGGTTTCCAATTCAGCACGCCGGATGATTTGGTCCCTCTCCACGAATGTCCCTACGACCAGACCGGAGCGCGCGAGTGCCGCGTGCATTGGCACCAACTGGTCATCTCCACGAGCGTGTTCATCGCGTTTCTGAATGCGGGAAACCTCTACACCGGTTACTGGTATCGGTGGGAGACGACGCACGGCAAATGGTTTGATCGCTGGATCAACTCCGCCGCCGACTGGCAGTGGAACCGCTGGAGCGATAGCAATCCGGTGCTCGACGATTATGTCGGCCATCCCATGATGGGGGCCATTACCAACTATCTCTGGATCCAGAATGATCCGAAATCGATGACGCTGGTGCAGTCGAATACCTGGCCTTACTGGCGGAGGATGCTGCGGGCCACTGCGTTCTCCACGGCAGTCCATTTCGAGTGGAAGTTCGGTCCATTTGGCGAAGCCGGAATCGGCCACAACGGCGACCATATTCAATTTCAGTCGTCAGGGCCAACCTACGGCACCGGAGATGTCGAGCTGGTCACGACGCCTGTTGTCGGCGGGCTGTGGACCATTGCGGAGGATGCGCTCGATGAGCACGTGATTACGGGACTCGAAGAAAAGAGCCGCAATCCGTTCGCGCTGCTGGGCTACCAGTTCCTGAACCCGGCACGGGCGACGGCCAACATTCTGCGGTTTCGTCCGCCGTGGTATCGCGATACGCGCACCGTGAAGGCGGAGAGCTTCTGGAGCGACCCTCCGGGGGAAAGCGTTACCGATTCGACGGCGGAGGGTCCCGTCGAGCGCGCGCCCTTGCCTAGTCTGCTGCCGGTGTGGCCGCGCCCGGGCGGCGTGCATGAGTTTGGAGCG
>DASTXK010000112.1:0-7178 GCA_035765555.1 Acidobacteriaceae bacterium | reverse complement strand
ATAGAAGCTGCCCCGTCCTTATGGCATGAGTTCTTATTCGGGACAGATTGCCGGCTGGATGACTCCTGCTTTTACGTCTGCGACCTCAGTGGATACAAGCGAGACCATTACCGCCCTTGTCGCCGAATATTCCTCAACGCTGTACCGTGTCGCCTACTCGGTGATGCGCAACAGCGCCGAGGCTGAAGATGCCGTGCAGGAAGCCTTTCTGCGCGTGCTGAAGCACCGCGACAAGCTGAGCGAAATTCGCGACCTGCGGGTGTGGCTGGTCCGAATCACGTGGAACGTGGTGCTGGATCGCAAGCGGCGCGGCAAAACCCGGCCCGAAAACGACGACATTGCCGACTACACGCGCGTGCTGCCTTCCGGAGACCGGCGCGCGGACGACGAAATCATCTCATCGCAGGAGTACGGGCGCATTCTGGCGCTGGTCGACCGGCTTCCGGCCAAGGAGCGGCAGGCCCTGCTGCTCTCCGCCGTGGAAGAGCTTTCGACCGCCCAGATCGCCTCGGTACTCAAAACAACGGAATCCTCCGTGCGCTCGCGCATCTTCCGCGCGCGGCGGGAGCTTTCCGCATTGCTCGAGAAAGAAGGAGTCTCGCAATGAAGGAAACGCATGAAGATCGCATTGACCGCGCGCTGCGGCGGCTGGGCACGGCCGCTCCGCGTGAGGGGATCGAGGCCCGCATTGTGGCGAGGCTGGAAGAGGCCGCGCGGGAAAAGGCCCCGGGCTTCTTCAACCTGCCGCGGCTTGCCGCAATGTTCGCGGCGGCGGGCACGCTCTGCGCCGTGATTGTGGCGGGCAGCGTGACCCACTCGCATCGCATCCTGCCTGTCGCCCCCGGAGTGCAGCTTCCCGGAATATCCCAGCCGGGCGTGGGCGCGGCATCGGCGGCCCGCGTGGCTCCGCAGCCGGTCAAGGCTCCGCCCAAGGAGCGGCCCCGCTCCGTCCTCAAGACGGAAAAGGGCCGGGCCGTGATTTCCCCTGACGCGAAGAAGCATGGCGGAGTCGCCGCGCCAAAGCCGCTCCCGCAGCAGTCGCCTACGGAATAAACGCCTCCGGTGCGGAGCCGTGCCGGTAGGGCGCGTACCAGTTGTGCTTCCTCGGCCACTTGGTCTGGTATTTCCAGTTTTGCGGGCCGGTGGGTAGGCTGTCCTGGCAGCGGATGGTCCACATTAATAATTCCGCCATAAGCCGCGCCTGCTCGCTCGCGACCTGCGGCTGGCCGAAGAGGTTCTTCAGCTCGCACGGGTCTGAAGCCAGGTTGTAGAGCTGCCCGTAGCCCATCATGTCGTAGATCAGCTTCCAGTCGCCCATGCGGACCATCTTCTGCAACCCGCTCTGCGTCACTCTGTCCAGCTCATCCCAGCCCACGCCATAGGGCGAGTTGGAGGCTTCGTTCTTTGCGATATGGCGCTCCGCCGTGCTGTAAGGAACATGATCGGAAGCCTCATAATAAAGGCCGCCGAGTCCGACCGTGGTGTAGATGCTGCGGAACTCGGCGCGCGGATAGTCTTCGCCGCGCAGCAGCGGCCACAGGCTGCGGCCCTGCACGCCCTCGGGAATCTCCGCGCCCATAATTTCGCACATCGTCGGCATCACATCCGCCATGGAAGTGAAGGCGGTCGAACCCACGCTCGTCGGCTTAATGCCGTATCCCGACCAGACCATGGGAATCCGCGTGAGGCATTCAAACAGCCCCACTCCCTTGCGGGCGAGGCCGTAGTCCATCAGGTAATCGCCGTGGTCGGCGAGATAGACGATGACCGTGTTCTTCAGGATGTCTTTTTGTTGTAGGTGGCCGACCAGCCGGGCCAACTGGTCGTCGAGGAGGCGAAGCATTCCCAGATAGTTCGACTTGTAGCGCCGCCAGTGCTTCTCGCTGGGATAGGAATCATTCGACAGCCCATAGAGCCACTGCGCGCGATAGCCCAGGTGTTTGAGCGCCTCCGGCCCGGCGCAGCGGCCGGGCACCGAGTCTGGCGGAAACATGTTCCAGTACGGCTTCGGGACCTGCTCCGGATCGTGCGGCTCGGGAAACCCAACCTGCAGGATGAAGGGCGTGCTACCGGATTCATCGATGAAGTCAATCGCGTCGGAGACGATCCGGTAGGGGTAACTGACTTCGACCGGAAACGGCGTGGGGGTCAGCGCGGGCTCCGCCTCCAGCTTGGCCATCCACTTGTCGTACTCGGCATACTCCCTGGGGGCGTTCGCAGATTTAAATCCGAACCAGTGCCCGTATTGCCGCCAGAAATCCAGCGAGTCCTCCTTGAGAAAAGTGTGGTTCTTTCCGGCGAGCCCGGTTCTGTATCCCTGTTCCTTGGCCACCTGATAAAGGTGCTTTGTATAGTAGGCGTCCTGCGGATCGAGGTTCATGCGGACGTGGGTGGCCTCGGGCCAGCGGCCCGTCAACATGCTGGTGCGGCTGGGGACGCAGAGTGGAGTGGTGCAGTAAGCGCGGTCAAAGCCGATGCCGGCATCGGCCAGCTTGTCGAGCGTGGGGCTGGTGTCCAGCGGATAGCCGGAGCGTTTGGTGAGCCCGGCGCGGTGCTGGTCGGAAACACAAAAGATAATGTTCGGCTTCGCAACCCGCGTGCCCTCGGCTGCTTCTGCCCAACGGGCGTTTGCCGGAAGCATCGCGCCTGCCGCTGTCAGCGATGCGGCCTTCAGAAATTCCCTGCGCTCCATCAGTAGCTGTTCCTTTTTTTCGTCATGGCCACGACGCAAGCGCGCCGCGCCTTGTGGCAACGTTTACATATTGAGGCGATTGAATGGCAGCCCTGAACTTATAAAACCGGGGAAAGCGGTGTCAATAGATACGCAGGACTACTTACTGTATCTTCACTTATGGAACCCGGGCGCACACCCCTGAAAATAATTGGCGACCTTTTTGCCGCCATGTGGATCAGATTCATGTAGTTGAGCTTCCCTGAAGGAGAACCGCCCCATGAGCGCACAGCCGCAGACGCAACCCGCCACCAGCACCTGGAGCATCGATCCGGTCCATTCCGTGGCCGAGTTCAAGGTGAAACATATGATGATCTCGAACGTGAAGGGCCAGTTCACCGGCGTCGAGGGCACGCTGGCGTTCGACGAGGCTGACATCACGAAATCGCGGGTGACGGCGACCATTGACGCCGCCACCATTACGACGCGCGACGTGCAGCGGGACGCGCACCTGCAAAGCGCGGAGTTTCTCGACGTGGCGCAGTTCCCCAAGCTGGAGTTCCGCTCGACGGCGGTGCGCAGCAAGGGCGAGGGACTGCTCGATATGGACGGCATCCTCACCATTCACGGCGTCAGCCGCGACGTGACCTTCCAGGTGGAAGGCCCGACTCCGCCGGCGAAGGACCCCTGGGGACACACGCGCATCGGCCTCTCCGCGCAGACAAAAATCAGCCGCAAAGACTACGGCCTTATTTGGAATACGACCCTTGAGACCGGCGGCGTTCTGGTGGGCGATGAAGTTGCCATCACGCTCGACGTGCAGTTTGTGAAGGCGTGAAGAGGACTACGCCTTAGTGCGTGGCTACAGGGACACACGCCGGACATGGATTTGCTTCTCACGTTTGCGGGTTTGGACAATGTCGTAGGATGACTGCATCCGCATCAGCGTGTCCATTTTGATTCCGAAGGCCTTCTCGATACGGAGGGCCATATCTCCGGAGAGATCGGCTTTTCCGTGGAGCAGGCTGGACAGCGTGGGCCGCGAAACGCCCAATGCCTTGGCGGCCGCCGTGACGGTAAGTCCGGCCGGCTGGATGATCTCCGTCCGGATGAAATCTCCGGGATGTGGCGGGTTCTTCATGGGCATCTACTATTTGGGGCGATAGGCCCTTTGACTCGTCTTCGGTGTAGAGCCTCTTCAGGCCCTTGTGAGCGAAGCTCCTAATCTGCATCCACTACACCCTGTAGCCCCTAGCCTTACACTTGTCAATGCGCGCAACCGGATCAATATGGTAATGGCTCCGGAACACAGTAATTCTGAAACCGCGCGCGACTGCAGTTTGTGAAGGCGTAAAGAAGTTGCTGTGGAATCGCCTTTGGTTATTTTGAAGGAGGACGAGCCGAGGCCCCGAGGACAAGTTTGCGGAGGTCTTTGAGCAGCACAAACAGGTGGAGCGGGTCGGTGGGAGACGAAACGAAATCGAACTGCTCGTAATATCCCCTTGCCTGGTCATCCTTGGCATGTACGGCCAGAGCGCGGATACCGGCTATATCGGCGGCTTGTAACGTGCGAAAAATTGCATCCCGTAATAGGCCGCGCCCCACTCCCTTTCGTTGCCATTCTTCGTGGACTGCCAGTCGTGCGAGCAGCATGATGGGAACAGGATGCCGCGCCAAGCCTTTCTGGAGGCGTTCCGGGGCATCTGCAAATTCGACCTGGCCCACAACCAGACTGTAATAGCCAATGACAACGCCGTCCGCGAGTCCTACATAGGTTTGGGCCGCGTTGGCGCCTTGGTTTTGAAGGGCATGTTTCAGGAGCCAGTTATTCAGGTCAGGTTGTCCGCAATCAAAGCCATCGAGCACGTGCTCGCGCGTGAGTTTTTCTATACGGCCGGAGTCACTCACCGCGCGGAGCCGGATTGGAAAAATCCTGGTTCGGAGAGGAGCTTTTTCAATCTCGGCAGAGGCCGAGCTGGGGCATCAAGAGCAGCCTGGAACGCCGCCCAATTTTCCGCGTTCACAGAGAAGATGCGCCGCTCCGCCAGCATTTCTTCGGCTTTGGAAAGCGCGCTCTCAATCACGAAGTCGCTCATCGAGCGATGAGAGGCGGCGGCGGCGGCTTGAAGCTTGGCTTTTGCCGTGCGGGAAATTCGCACGTCGAGCTTCTCCGTGCGCCGGACCCTGGCTAAAGAATGAGATGGCATGGCTGTTCTCCCGCGCTCTTCATTATACCTCGATGTCTGGACATTGTGATGACGTTCACGCCGCTTTGGAACTGCCAAAGCGGCTGAGAAACTGCCCTGGCAGGGTTGATCCCGTCAGCTTGAGGACTCCGGCGGAAAGGCCGAGCCAGATTCCGGAGGCCACGATCAGCAGCACGAGCTCGTGGATGCGGCTGGGGCTGGCCGCGTAGTGGGCGAGCACGTCGAGCGCGGCAAAGACCACGACAGCGGCGAGTACCGAGCGGGCCAGCTCGGCGTATTCAAGTCCGGCGAGCGACACCATACCGCGGCGATGCAGCAGCACAGCGAGCGTCACGGTCTGGATGAGGATTCCGATATCGGACGCGACCGCCAGCCCCGCGGGTCCAAAGCCGTGATAAAGCGACCAATAGACGGGAATGGAGCAGGCCGTCACGATGGTCCCGGCGATCATGGGCGTGAGCGTGTTGCCGGCGGCGTAGAAGGCGCGCGCGTAGATGGCCTGCGCCGACCAAAGACACAGCGAAATGGCGAAGACGGCGAAATAAAGGGCCATGCTCCCGGAGTCGACGCGGTGGAACTTGCCTCCGCGAAACACGACATCGACGGCGGGCAGCGCCATGGCGATCAGGTATCCGGTCAGCAGGATGGAGAAGGCCAGAATCTTGGAGACGGCGGCGTTCACGGTGCTCGAAAATGGCGCGCGGTCGGGCTTCACAAACAGCGAGGCGAGGAACGGCAGCGAGGCGGCCCCGGCGGCCTGCCCCAGCGCGACCGGGACATTGAAAAGCTGCTTGGCGTAGGTCAGCAGCGAGACGGCGCCGCCGTTCTGGGATGCGAAGAAGTTGATGATCCAGTTGTCGGCGGAGACCAGCGAGACCCCCAGCATGAGCGGAACGGACATCCCCACCCACTCGCGCAGGCCGGGGTTGGACCACTCAAGGATGGGCCGAAAGCGCATTCCCGCGCGATGCGCCCAGATGGCGTTGAGCAGAAACGGCCCCAGAAATGCGCCCGCCACCGCGCCCACCGCCAGCGCCGAAACTCCGTAACGGCGATAAAGCAGCACGCCTCCGAAGATGATTCCGCAGTTGTAGACGAGCGGCGTGATGGCCTGAATGGTGAACTGCTTGCGCGCCATCAGGACGGCGGCGAAGACTCCTCCGCCGAGGAAGAAAAGCTGCGCGGGAAGCAGGATGCGGGTGAGGTGGACGCAGAGCGCTGCCTTGGCGGGATCGTTCTCAAACCCGTGCAGCAGCAGGCGCACGTACAGAGGCGCGAAAAACTCGGCAACGATGATGGCCGAGCCGAGCACCAGGCCCATGGTCGTCAGAATCACGGACATGGCGCGCTCGCCCTCGCGGTCGCGGTTTTGGTCGTGGTAGCGCGTCAGCATCGTGACAAACGTGATGGAGGCGGCCCCGCCGATCAGGAAGTACGACAGCATGTCCGGAAGCTGGAAGGCGGCGTTGAAGGCGTCGGCGGCGGCGCTGCGGCCAAGCAGCCAGGCGATGTACTTGGTCTTGACGAGTCCGATGACGCGCGACGCCATGACGGATGCCATGAGCAGCAGCGTCGCGGTAAAGGCCGTGTGGCTGTGGGAGGGACTGAGGGCGGCGAGCGCCCGACGCCAGCGCGGCGTTGAGGAGGTGGTGGACATCGGTTGATTCATTCTAATCGGGGGACGGGCGTCTGAGCGGTCAGCGAAAAACGGCCAGCGGTCAGGCACAAAAACGGTCAGCGAATATGGCGGATTCACATCCGATGCGCTGCGGCCAACGTGTCGCATACAATTGGGAGTTCTTCAGGAGCAATGCAGATGAAGGCATTGATTTGCCGTTTGGCGATGGCTGGAGTGGTGTGCGCGTCGGTTGCGGCGATAGCGCAGCAGCGCGGAGTGGTTCATGGGCGCGATGGCATCACGCTGCCTCCGCCTCCGGTGGCGGCGGTGAAGCCGGTCACGGACAACTACTTCGGAACGAAGGTCGTGGACGACTACCGCTGGCTTGAGAACGCGAACACTCCGGAAACGAAGGCGTGGATCGCGGAGGAGAATGCCTACACGCAGAAGTATCTTTTGCAGGTCAAAATCACGCCGCAAATTCAGCGCCAGCTTACCGCGCTGGAGCGTGTGGACCACTATTCGACGCCCACGCTGCGGGCGGGAAAGTACTTCTTCACCAAGCGGCTGGCGGACGAAAACCAGGCATCCATCTATGTTCGCGACGGCTGGACCGGAAAAGATGTGAAGCTGGTGGACGCGGCGAAGCTGAGCAAGGACCAGGACACCTCCGTCCACATCG
>DASTXK010000111.1:0-4177 GCA_035765555.1 Acidobacteriaceae bacterium | reverse complement strand
ACCAGCAGTCCGCCACGGCTCATCCGGTCTACAGCCTGATGGGCCGGGCCTTGGAAGAAGTCCACGCCGAGAATTCTGACCTTGTCCCGCTTGCCGCTTGCCACTTGCTTACTTGCTCCTTGCGCCGCTCGCGATCTGCTCTTCGATCCAGTGGTAGGTCTTCTCCATGCCGTCGCGCAGGCGGATCGACGGCTCCCAGCCGAGCCGTTCCTGGATCAACGTGTTGTCGCTGTTCCGCCCGTTCACGCCCTTCGGCGCGCTCAGGTCGTAGGTGCGCTTCAGCTTGACTCCGGCGATGTCCTCAACGATGTCCACGAGGCCGTTGATCGTCACCAGCTCGCTCGACCCGAGGTTGATGGGCACGTTGACGTCGCTGGCCATCAGGCGCTCGGTGCCTTCCACGCAGTCGTCGATGTACATGAAGCTGCGCGTCTGCTTGCCGTCGCCCCAGATGTTGATCTCGTGCTTGCCGGACCTCTTGGCCTCGATGACCTTGCGGCAGATGGCGGCGGGGGCCTTCTCGCGGCCGCCCGTCCAGGTGCCGTCCGGCCCATAGACGTTATGGTAACGGGCCACGCGGGTGGTGAGGCCGAAGTCCTCTTCGAAGTGGCGGCACATGCGCTCGCTGAAGAGCTTCTCCCATCCGTAGCCGTCCTCGGGCAGCGCCGGATAGGCGTCGGACTCCTTCAGCGGGACCACGTCTGGGTTCCGCTGCTTGTCGCCGTTGTAGACGCAGGCCGAAGACGAGTAGAAGAACCGCTGCACGCCCTGCTCGCGCGCGGCCATCAGCATGTGGGTGGTGGTCAGCACGCTCAACATGCAGAGCGCCTTGTTGTTCTCGATAAAGCCCATGCCGCCCATGTCCGCAGCCAACTGAAACACCAGCGAGGCGCCCTTCGCGGCGGTCATGCAGTTGGCCTTGTCCTTCAGGTCAAGGGAAAGGTTCTCGACGCCTTCGCTGACCTGATACCAGTCCTCCAGCGGCTTCACATCGACCGCGCGCACCACCTTGACGCCCTTGGCGAGCAAGTCCTTGACCAGATGCCCGCCGATAAATCCGCCCGCGCCGCAAACGACGGCAGTTTGACCCTCAAGTTCCAACCCACACCCCGCAATCGAACAGTCCGGAATCTGTTACTAAAGTGTATTGGGGCGAGTTGCGGTGTCAAGCGATTTGCGCCGATTGGCCCGCTTTGGGACATCTGGCGATGGGCGGGGTAAAGTAGCAGATGAAGATGGCCAGCTCCCTCAGCCGCCGTATCGTGTCGCAGCCGCTCGCGGCATTGGGCGTGCTGCTGGCGGTGCTGTTCGCGGTGATGGCGGTGGGGGCCCCGTGGCTGGCTCCGGCCAACCCGGCGGCCATTGACCTGACACACCGGCTCGCCGCTCCGAGCGCGGCGCACTGGTTGGGGACCGACCAGTTAGGGCGGGACATCCTGTCGCGGATCATCTATGGAGCGCGGTTGTCGCTGACCGTGGCTGTGTCGGTGGTGGCGCTGTCACTGGGGACGGGGATCGTGCTGGGCGGCATCGCCGGCTTCTACGGCGGCGCGATCGATACGGCTCTGAACATCTTCGCCATGAACGCCTTCATGGCTCTGCCGGGAATCCTGCTGGCCATTGCCTTTGTGGCCTTCCTGGGGCCGGGGCTGCTGAACCTGATCCTGGCGCTCTCCATTGGCGGATGGGTGGGCTATGCGCGGCTGGTGCGCGGGCAGGTGCTGGCCGTCCGCGAGCGCGAGTTTGTGGAGGCGGCGCGCGCGCTGGGCGCGAGCGACCTGCGGATCTTCGTCCGGCATATCCTGCCGAACATCGTTCAGCCGCTGATTGTGCAGGCGGCCATCGGGATGGCGGGCGCGGTGCTGGCCGAGGCCACGCTGAGCTTCCTCGGCCTGGGCGTTCCTCCGCCGACGGCAAGCTGGGGGTCGATGCTGAACGACGCCCGGGCGCACCTGTTCGACGCGCCCCATGTCGTGGTTCCTCCGGCCATTGCCGTAATGCTGTGCGTGCTGTGCTTCAACTTTATCGGCGACGCGCTGCGGGACTATCTGGACCCGCGGACGCGGCTGAGTGTGGGGCTATAACGGTGCGGGTCGGGGTCATCTCCGACACACATGGGCTGCTGCGTCCAGAGGCAGTCGCCGCGCTGGCCGGAGTCGAGCATGTGCTGCACGCTGGCGATGTGGGCGACCCGGCGATTCTGGGCGCGCTGCGGAACATCGCTCCGGTCACTGCAATTCGCGGCAACGTGGACGTGAGCGGCGACTGCGCGCGGCTTCCGGAGACCGAGTTAGTGGGGTTGCGCGGAGTCGGCATCTACATGCTCCACGACTTGGGCGCGCTTGACCTGAACCCGATGGCGGCGGGCGTTGGGGTGGTCATCAGCGGGCACTCGCACAAGGCGAAGATAGAGCGAAAGAAGGGTGTCCTGTACTTCAATCCGGGAAGCGCCGGGCCGAAGCGGTTCTCGCTGCCCGTCTCGGTGGGCCTGCTGGAAATCGTGGACGGCAGGGTCGAGGCGAGGGTGGTGGAAATTTAGCCAATGGGGATGCGAGGAATTCGCTACCCGTGCGGAAAGGCCGTCCACTTGGGACGGCCTCGTTATGTAATGACGGGTAGGGCGCTCGGGCTACGGACCTACGTCCTGGGGCAGGCAGGGGTTGTATCCGAGCGAGGCCGGGGTTACGGGCGCGGGCGGAGTTGGCGGCGTGGCCCATGGCTTATTCGTGAAGTCGAAGAAGTTGAGTAGGGTAGGCTGGGCCGCGTCGCGGGCGGTGAGGTGCGCGGAGGGTCCGATGAAGCGGTTCTCAACGAACTTGATGACCGCGGTGTGGTCCATGGGGATGTGCGAGACGAAGTGCTTGCGCGTGAACGGAGAAATGACCATGTTCGGCACGCGGAAGCCAAGCTGGGCCGCGAATCCGTATTTCGCGGCAGCGTCTGTGCTCTTTGCGCCGGGATCGCTCGAGAACAGGTCGCAGTGGAGAGTCGGCGTTCCTCCGCTGGGCACGCAGGGGTTGTAGCTGTCGGGATTGACGGCGATGGAAGAGATGTCCGGGATGGTGCCGAGTGACGAGTCGGTGAATTTGTTGGACTGGCCGGGGACGGGCGGAACGTGATCGTAGGGGCCGCCGCCTTCGTCGTAGCTGAGGAAGAATATGGAGCTGCTCCAGGAGGGGCTGGTCATGAGGGAGTTGACGATTTTTGCCACCTCGCTCTGGCCGATGAGGATGGACTGGGCCGAGCCGGGATGCTCGTCGTTGAGGCCGGAGCCGGACTCGATGAAGGCGAAGCTGGGGAGCGTGTTGTTGGCCACGTCGGTGTAATAGGCGCTGAGCGGCGCAACGTGATTCGTGTCAATGCAGAAGTAGTTGGAAGTATCGCCCACGGTGGAAGACGGCTTAGTGTTTCCGGTGCAGGCTGCTCCGGTTGGATTGGCGTAAAGGAAGTTATGGGAGTAAGTGAAGGTGAGGAACGTGGTGGCGGGCATATTGGCGCGTCCGCTGCCGCAGGCTTGACCGGCGAGGCAGTAGCCCTGGGTCGAGGTGTAGTAGATCTTCCATGAGACGCCGGCGTTTTGCAGCTCCTCGAAAATGTTATTGATGTTGAGCTGCGGCAGGTGGTCGTTCGAGCCGGGATCGAAGACGAGGCCCTGGGTGGTGCCTCCGGAGAAGGTGGCGATGCGGTTCGAGATGCTCTTGGAGGAGATGGGCGAGAACCAGCGATCGGAGATGGCGAACTGCGAGGCCATGTAGTAGTAGTAGTTCAGGAAATCCTGATCGTAGTAGCCCATGGCGCGCTCGCCAGTGGTGTCAGTGAATTCGCCCGAGCACGAGTTGGTAGCGGCGCAGTTTTTGGCGTAGCCCTCGGCGATGTGGACAAATCCGTCCATATTAATGGGGCGGGTGGTGGAGAAGTCCCAGCGGCTCACGTCGCCGTAACTCTCCAGCCAGGCCGAGGACATGTCATCGACGCAGGTGGTCCGCGATTTATAAAGATAGAACTTATCGCCTTGGTCGTCGGAGTTGGTGATGGAGTTCAGCTTGTCGTCGATACCGTCCACGGTGTAGGTCTTGCCGTCGGCCCCGATGTTCCAGCCATTCGTGAT
Source organism: Acidobacteriaceae bacterium (assembly GCA_035765555.1). Taxonomy (GTDB): domain Bacteria; phylum Acidobacteriota; class Terriglobia; order Terriglobales; family Acidobacteriaceae; genus Silvibacterium. Next base: position 69 of record DASTXK010000111.1, on the reverse strand, counting down.
GCGGTAGGGATTCAGCATTCCGAAGTAGTTGTCGAAGCTGTGGTTCTCCTGCAACATGAAGATGACGTG
>DASTXK010000110.1:0-3315 GCA_035765555.1 Acidobacteriaceae bacterium | reverse complement strand
CTGCGCGTCAGTCAGCGGGCGGGCAGGTGGAGATGGCGTTCGTGCCGCTGGCGAATCCGCTCTCTCCGGACATTGTCCGTCCGAGCCTCGCCGCTCCGAACTTCGCCGACCGCGAGGCGGTGGTGGCCGCGCTGCGCCAGGCGCTGGACGACGTTTCCGCAAAGGACAAATCGCTGACACTTGTTGTCCCCGACGCGACGGTGCGGGTGTTGGTTCTGGACTTCGATTCCCTTCCTGCAAAGGCGCAGGAAGCGCTGCCGATTGTGCGCTTCAGGCTGCGCAAGCTGGCCCCGTTTGATGTGGACCACGCGGCGGTGAGCTATCAGGTGATGCGGCAGGACCACGGCAAGGACCAGGATCAGACACGCGCGCTGGTCACGGTGATGCCCGCGCCGGTTCGCGCCGAGTACGAAGACGCGGTTCGTGCCGCCGGATATGAACCCGGAGTGGTGCTGCCGTCGATGCTGGCATCGCTGGCGGCGGCACGCTCAGACGAGGCGACGCTGGTGGTGAACCGCAGCGGGCTTTCGCTCACGACGGCCATTGCCAGCGGAGACGAACTGCTGCTGCATCGCACGATGGAGCTTCCCGCGAGCCTCGCGGCGCAGCGGGAAGAGATGGCGCAGTCGGTCACGGTGGCGTCAGCATATTTTGAAGACACGATGAACAAGGCCCCCAAAGTGCTTTACTACAACGGTCCCGGCGGAGCGGACGAGTTTGCCGCCGCGCTCGGGCCGGAGTTCCGGCAGACGTTGGAAATACGCGACCTTGCGCCCGAGTCGAGGTCGATCCCGGCGGGGCTGGCGGCGGGAGTAATGGGGGCGCTGGCAACCTGATGAAAATTACACTTAACCTTGCAAGCCAGCCTTACGTCGATCTGCGCATGGTGCTAAGGCGCCTGCGGATGGTCATGCTGGTGTTGATTCTGATCGCGATTCCACTGCTCTTTCTGCTGAAGGCCGAGCACAAAAAGGCCGAGGCCGCGACGGTGCGCGTGGAGCAGATGCAGAGCAATGTCCGCAATCTGGAGCGGCAACAGCAGAGCTATGAGGCGCTGATGAAGGAGCCGCAGAACGCCGCCGTGCTTACGCAGGCGGGCTACCTGAATGGCCTGTTTCGGCGCAAGGCGTTCTCGTGGACGGCGACCATGACCGACCTTGAAACGGTGCTGCCGAGCGGCGTGCAGGTGCTAAGCCTCGATCCCGCGATTACGAAAAGCGGCGCGGTGCAGATCCATCTGCGAGTGAGTGGCGCGCGCGACCGCGCGATCCAACTGGTGCAAAATTTGGAGAAGTCGAAGCACTTTGCATCGCCACGGCTCGCCGGCGAAATGCTGGCGCAAACGCAGGGCCAGGGGCAGAACAACAGCTTTCAGCCGGTCACGAATACGACGGCGGTGAATTTCGACATTCTGGCCGACTATCGCCCGGTGACGCCGGAGGAGAAGGCGGCCGAGGACAAGCAGGCTGAAGAGAACAAGACGGCGGCGAAGGACAAGGAATCCGGCAGCGCGAAGCCAACGGAACGCGCGGCGCTTGCCGGGAAGCGGGGTGCGCGATGAAGGACACCCGCCGCTGGTTTTCGGCTTTGAATTTTCACATTGCGGGCGCGGTTGTGCTGGCCGCGCTGGTGCTGGCGCTGGTAGTCAAGGGAGCCCTGGCCGTCCACGCGGCGGGCGCGCTCAACTCCGACAGCTACCAGCAGGAGCAGATCCACTATATGCAGTTGCACGCGCAAATGGCGCACCTGCAGGGGCTTCCGCAAAAGGTGGACCAGTCGCGCGCGGACGCGGCGCACTTCTACGAGCAGCGCATTGCGCCGAACTACTCCACTATCGCCGAGGAATTAGGAGAAGCGGCGGTGAAGAACCAGGTCCGGCTTTCGCGGGCGGAGTACGCGCCTTCGCCGGCGATTGACGGCCTGACGGAGTTGCGGATCGACGCCAGCCTGAGCGGCGACTACACGTCGATGATGCACTTCATCAATGATCTGGAGCGGGACAAGAACCACGTCTTCTTCATCATCGACGGCGTGACCTTCACGGGGCAGCAGGGCGGGTTGGTGAACCTGCGGCTCAAGCTCTCCACTTATCTGCAAGCGGGCGCGAATGATTTGCCCGCAACGCAGCAGGCAAACAGCGCGACGGCCAAAACAGAAGTGGCTTCCGCTGGACAGGAGGCGCGGTAATGGCGATGAAGACCGGCCTCGAAGATAAGAAGAAAGTCGCCATCGCTGTTGTACTCGGCGTGGTGGTGCTGTTCCTGGTGCTGCGGATGGCGTTCCAGATGATGGGGGGAAGCGCGCCCGCTCCGCAGCCGACTGTTGCGCAGAGCCATCCTGTCGCCCCACCGCCGCAAGCCACAACCAACACCAGCGGCGAACACGAGGCGGTGAAGGTTTCGACCAGCCCGATGGCGAAGCTGGATCCAACATTGCATCCGGAGTGGATGGCCGCGGCCGAGTCGCTGAAGTACACGGGCACCGGGCGGAATATCTTCTCCATGTCGTCCGCGCCCGTGAAGATTGAGAAGCCGATTGGCGCAGTGCGGCCAGGCGCCCATGCGGCGGCGGTCGCGCAGGGGCCACCGGCTCCTCCGGCGATTGATCTGAAGTTTTTCGGGTTTGAGTCGCGCGACGGCGGATCGCGAAAGGCATTCCTGCTGCACGGAGATGATGTGTTCATCGCATCAGTTGGAGACGTGGTGGACCACCGCTACAAAGTTGTGCAGATTGCGCCCTTTTCCATCCAGATTCAAGACATCCCATATAACGACACGCAGACTCTGCCACTCATAGAGAACTAATGCCCGTATTGCGCCAATCCGGTAAAGGCCCACGCGCACAAAGCGGCGCGCGACCTGGGGAAGACGGATACATCCTGATCGCAGTGTTGTTCCTGGTGGCGCTGGTTCTGATCGGGCTGGCCGTCGCCGCGCCGCGGATGGCGAAGTCCATCCAGCGCGACAAAGAAATTGAGGCGGTGCATCGCGGCGAGCAGTACAAGCGGGCGATTCAGCTCTACTACCGCAAATTCGGCAGGTATCCTTCGTCGATTGACCAACTGGTCGATACGAACAATATTCGCTTTCTGCGCAAGAAATACACCGATCCCATCACGGGTAAGGACGACTGGCGGCTGATTCATCCCGGTCAGGCGAAAGTGCCGCCCATGGGGTTTTTCGGCCAGCCGCTGGCGGGCGTTCCGGGAGCGGCGAATCTCGGCGCGCACGTGAGCGGGGCCACAGGGGCCTCGTCGGGAACGTCAGCCTTTGGAGGGTCCGCATTCGGGTCGTCCATGGGTTCCTCCTTTGGATC
>DASTXK010000109.1:0-13164 GCA_035765555.1 Acidobacteriaceae bacterium | reverse complement strand
GCGAACATACGTTCGCAAGTTCAACTCCGGAAAGCGGTTCGCCCCGGGTATCGCCGGCAGCCCGCGAGTGTGGATCTGGTCCATCCAGAACGGGACCACCCCCACCCACGCCGATCCGTCGAAAGTGTCCACGCAAAGCCCCGGCGGCACCAGCGGAGCAATCTCCGTCGCCGGGACCGGCCAGTGCGCGAATAGCAGATCATTCCACCGCTGCGTCATTGTCCAGTGCGCCGAAGGCAGCGGCCAGGGCCGATGCGCCGTGGCCGTAAGAACCCCATCGCCGGGATTGGGCTTCCTTCGCGGCAGCCCCACCGAATAGGCTGCTTTACCCTCATCTTGCACGGAACTGAAAGAACTACTCAATTTTCCAGAGACCCAACTATCGTATTCTGTTGCCCATGCCCGACAATCAAGCCGCCGAGACACCTCAAAACCAGACCGAAGTCTTTGCCGTCCACGGCGCCGACCCGGAAGTGCTGGCCTATGCCATGGCCAAATACTCGCGCTCCGCCCTTTCCATGCGCGAGTCGCTCAAGGAAATCAGCAGCCAGCGCGCCGAGCAGTTCCTCAACACATTCTATTTCCAGTACGGCCACCGCTCCATCGCCGACCTCGCACACCTGGCCTTCGCCGTCGAGCGGCTTTCCCTGCTCGCTGCGATTGTACTCGTCGACGAACAACGTTGGGATGGTCAGGAGCGCTCCACCCGTTACCAGAACTTCCGCAAAAGCAGTTGGTTCATGCCCGAATTCGGCGCCGACGCCAACGCCGCTGAAACCTTCCGCGCCAGCATCGAGGCCTCTTTCGCCGCCTATCACGAAGTCGCCGACGGCGCGCTTGAGTCGCTGAAGTCTCGCGTCCCCCGCCCCGACGACATGAAGCCCGAGACCTGGGAGCGCACCCTCAAGGCCCGCGCCTTCGACGTGGCCCGCTACCTGCTCCCGCTTGCCACCAACACTTCACTCGGCCAGATCGTGAACGCCCGCACGCTGGAGACTCAAATTTCCCGCCTGCTCTCCAGCGAATTCGCCGAGGTCCGCCAGCTAGGCGAAACCCTGCGCGCCGCCGCCAGCGGCCCCGCATGGAACGTCCACTCCGACGAATACGCCAAGCTCCAGCAGGAAATCGCCGCCCTCGATCCCGCCCTCGGCGAACGCGCCGCCGCCCTGCTCACCCGCGAAGTCAAGACTGCGCCCACGCTGGTCAAATACGCGGCCCCCAACGAATACGCCATCGCCACCCGCCGCGAGCTGCGCCAGGCCGCAGCCGAACTGCTCCGAAACGAATCCATCGAGGCTGCCCCCGCCGTCGATCTCATCGGCGGCGACGAAACCCTCGAAGTGGAGCTCGCCACCACCCTGCTCTACGGAGCCAGCCACCATCCCTATCGCCAGATTCGCCGCATCGTCGATCAACTTACAGAGGCCCGCCGCAACGAGATCATCGACCTCGGCGCCGCCCATCGCGGCAAGCACGACGAGCTGCTGCGCGAATTCGCCGCCGGACAGGCCCTCCGCTTCGACATCCTCATGGACATTGGCGGCTTCCGCGACATGCACCGCCACCGCCGCTGCATTCAAATTCTCCAGGACTACACGCACCGCCACGGCTATGAGCTTCCGCCCGAGTTGGAAGAAAACGGCCCCGAAGCAAGTCTGGCCGCCCGCTACCGCCAAGCCATTGACGCCGCCCACGCCGCCTATGCCGTGCTCGCCGTCAACCACCCCGAATCGGCCCAGTATGCCCTGCCGCTGGCCACCCGCCGCCGCGCGCTCTTTAAAATGGACTTCGCCGAAGCCCTCTACATCTCCGAACTCCGCTCCGCCCCTCAGGGACACATCTCCTACCGCCGCATCGCCTGGGAAATGTACGAAGCCGTCCGCAACCAACACCCCTCCCTCGCCCATTACTTCCGCACCACCGACGTGAGAGAACCCGTGGATGTGCTGAAGAGATGAAACAATCTGGCTATGCGCATTCATGTTCTCCAGCACGCTGGATTCGAGGGTCCGGCGGCTATTGCAGACTGGGCCCGCCGCTCCGGCCACACCATCACTAATTCACGCCTGTATGAAGGCGATGCTTTGCCGGACCTCGCGGACTTCGATCTTCTTGTCGTCATGGGCGGTCCGATGAGCGTGAATGACGAGCGTCTCTACGCCTGGCTGAAAGAAGAAAAAGCACTGGTCGGGAGCGCAATCCAGTCCGAGCGAGCGGTCCTCGGCGTATGCCTCGGCGCGCAGATGATCGCCAGTGCCATGGGAGCGCGCGTATATCGCGGTTCGGAAAAGGAAATCGGCTGGTTCCCGGTGCGTCGGGTGACCGCCAGCGGCGCGGGAGCGCTCTTCCCCGAAACCTTCACGCCTCTCCATTGGCACGGAGAAACATTCGACCTGCCCGCCGGGGCCATCAAGCTCGCGGAAACCGATGCCGTTCCCAATCAGGCCTTCCAACTAGGCTCGGCCATCGGACTGCAATTTCACCTTGAAGCCACGCCCGAGAGCGTCCGGCAACTGGTGGACAACGCCGCCCACGAGATCGAACCCGACAAACCATTCCAGCAGCCGGTATCAGAACTTGTGGCGCAAACTCCGCAAGCTTCTTCAGACGCGCAAGCCATCCTCTACAAGCTGCTGGATCACATGACCCAAACGAAAGCACCACGCGGAGCAGAAAACTGGCGCGGGTGACTGCATCGCAACCTCGCATCGCGGGAGGCCGGGAAGATGTACGAGCCTATCCGCACACATCCGGATGCTTCAACCGGCCATCCAACATTCGTTGATTCACGTTTAGGAGATCTGAAATGCTCCGTACTGCGGTTGCCACTTTATTTCTACTCTCGTCGGCGGCGATTCTTTCGGCGCAGACGCATCCCGCCAGCCGTACCGCCGAAATCAAAAACGCAAGCGGACACATTATGGGGAACATGACCGTCACCAAGGCCCCTCATGGCGTTTTGCTTCGCATTCAGGTCAAGGGACTCACGCCCGGCTGGCACGGCGTCCATTTCCACGAGAAGGCCGATTGCAGCGACGCGCAGTTCAAGAAAGCCGGCGGCCATATCCATTCCAAAACTCCGGTCATTCATGGATTGCTGAACCCGGACGCGAACGACTCTGGAGACCTTCCGAACATCTACGCCAACGCCGACGGCTCGGCGACCGTGGAGCTTTATTCCACGCTGGTCTCGCTCAATGGCGGCGGAGACCGCCCGGCCCTGCTGGACTCCGACGGCTCCGCGCTGGTCATCCATGCGCAGCCGGACGACTACAAGTCGCAGCCCATCGGCGGCGCCGGAGACCGCGTCGCCTGCGCCGAAATCCGGTAGTTAAGTCAACGCTCGCAAAAATATTCTTTGCGGCCCTTACCCAATTGTTTTGAAGATATTGAAACGATAATTCGACCCCAAATCCGCAGGAACCGCATCCCACCTGAATAGCCGGGGAAGGTCAAGCAAGCTTACCTCGCCCGGCGGCAAGTCACTGAGAAAGTTGAATCACCCCTCGCTCCCGCGGGGCGCAACTTCTTACGCGCGACCAGCGCCCCATTTGCTCACGATCGATCCTCCTGAAGAGGAGAAAATCTGATGTCAAAGGCACGGTCCAGCTACTTTTATGCACTTGTCATTTTGCTCGCAATTGCATGTCTGCCGGTCGGCGCGCTCGCGCAGGACGGTTCTTCCGACCTCAGCTTTCAGCCCGCTCCGCCAATTACTTTCACAAGCCCGTCCGGCGCGCAGGTCTACATCAACCCCGCCGTGGAGAACAGCGACACGCAAGTGGCCGAAAACGTCGCTCTCAGCATGCCCGGCAGCGCTTTTCCTGACAGCAGCGCCCTCTCTTACGGCCAGCAAAAGCCACAGGCCGCTCCGCCTCCTCCTCAGGTGACAAAGGTTACGCGGCAGATCAGGCAAAAAGTCCGCCGCTGGAATATCGGCGGGCGCATTGGCGCCGGCTTCAGCCCCGAGCTGTTTATGTTCGGCCTCCAGTCGCAGATGGGCCCGATCTTCAGTCCGCGCTTCATACTCCGCCCCGGCGCCGACTTTGGCTTCGGGGAGCTGACCGACATGTTCTCTTTGAATATTGAAGGCGCCTATTGGCTCCGCACCCAGATTCACGGTCAATGGACTCCCTACTTCGGCATGGGCCCCTCGCTGAATTTCATCCATCAGGGCGCCAGCAGCGGAGACACCAGCTTCAGCGACTTCACATACAAGACCGGCTTCAATGTTTTCCTGGGCGCACAAAAAGGCAAGATGTTTGTCGAAATGAAAACGAGCTTGTGGTCAGACCCAGCCCCAGTGCTGCGCCTGTTCGTGGGCTACAACTTCTTCTAGGATCAGCATTGGTTCATAGCTCCTTGCCGGCAGATCCCACCGACGACCCGCTGTTGGCGAATGGCCTCGATCCCGATCCGCGCCCGTGCATAATACCGCGGAGCAGGTTGAAATCTTTCGTCAAGTTGCGGTTTTGGGATCTGGGATCGAGGATTCAACCGGAGGAACTTTTCTCCAGCCGTAGGGTTTACACCGGAAAAGCTGCCCGCTCGACCTGCGTTCATCTAACATAGAGGGGCGCGGATCGAGCGAATACGCGCAGGAGTGAACGACCATGCTCACCGATTCAGCAACCCAGCCAAAGTTCTTCAGGAACGCGGCCATTGTTCTGCTGGCCATTGCCGCCTGGTTCTCAGCCGCAACACTTGCGACCGCGCAAGACCAGAACCAGGACCAGAGCAGCGCGCAGCAAAGCCAGCGCACCGACTCCGGCATACAGTCCGATGTGGCCGCCGCGCTCCAGCAGGACACCAGCCTTCAGGGGCAGCGAATTTCCGCGAAGTCCGACAAGGGAGTCGTCACGCTCACCGGAAACGTGCAGACCGAGGCGCAGAGCCAGCAGGCCGAAACCGATGCCGCCAATGTCGCGGGCGTAAGCGGAATCCTGAACCAGCTTAAAGTCCAGAACGCCGGCAGCGGATCATCTTCAGCCGGCATCGCCGCTCAGAACTCCGCCAACCAGCTTAACCCCGACGACCAGAACCAGCCTCAGGCCCAGGGCCAGAATTCCATTCCTCCTCCGCCGCCGGACGAAGCCCAGCCGCAGCAGCCTCAGCAAGCACAGCAGCAGACCCAACAGCCTGAGCAGCCCTATGGCGCGCAGGGGCCCGACAACGGTCCGCCTCCGCCGCCGGACCAGCAGGGTTACGGCGCGCCGCCTTCGCAAGCCCCGTACTACGAAACGCCCATGGCGCCCGTTACCATTCCCGCCGGAACGCTGCTTCGCGTGCGACTCGATCAGCCGCTCGACACGGCCCACCTGCAGGATGGAACGATCTTCCAGGCCACCAATGCCGTTGATGTTTACGAGCGCGGCGTGCTCGCCATTCCGCGCGGAGCGGCCCTCACGGGCCGGGTTGTCGCCACAGGCGAAGGCGGCAAAGGCAAGCTCGGCGGATCGGCCGTCCTCAGCCTGCAACTCACCAACGTGAACCTGGCCGGGAGGATCTTCCCGCTCGTGACCGACGTGTGGTCAACCCGCGGCCCGAACAAGGCCGGATACACCGCAAGCAACACCGCCGGAGGCGCGGTCCTTGGAGCGATCATCGGAGGCATCATTGGACGCGGAGCCGGTGCCGCCATTGGGGCCGGAGTTGGCGCCGCGGGCGGCCTTGCCGCATCCGAGGCCACTCATGGTCCGCACGTAATTCTGCCGGTTGAGTCGCAGGTGGACTTCCACCTCGCCGCTCCCGCCACCGTGCAGCCGGTTTCCTGGCGGGAGGCGCAGCGCCTCGCATCGAGCGCGCCCCGTCCTCCCGTGCTGGTGCAGCGTCCGCGCCGCACTGTGTACGTGGCCCCGCCTCCACCGCCCTACTATGGGCCTTACCCGTATCCTTACTAGGGAGCGACTTAGATCACAGGTGCTCCCCATCTCGATTCTGAGGTGGGGGTTCCGCGCGCATCTCACCTAAAGAGCTGTGATACGGCCCGGAAGCCCAGCCGTCCAAATAACCGATGGAAGTGTCTGTTCAGGAATCCAGAAAAGGAATCATCTCCCGGCGCGCCTTTCTCAAGGGCGGAGCGGCCGCATTGGTTGGGTTTCCCTTGTATGCAGCCGAGGTCTCGCGGCACGAGATCAGCATTGAGCGCCATACCATCCGGCTCAACCGCCTGCCCGATGCGTTTCACGGCCTCAGGATCATCCAGCTCTCGGACTTCCATTACGCCGAGTTCACTGAGCCTTATTTCATTCGCGACGTGGTGGGCCACGTGAACCGGCTCCGGCCCGATGTGGTCTTCTTCAGCGGCGATTTCGTGACCGATGGGTTGCTCTTCTCGCACGCCCGCACCAAGCAGTTCGCCTACAGATGCGCGGAGATGTTGGACAAGATCGAATGCCCGCTGCGCTACGCCGTGCTCGGGAACCACGACTCGACGTTTGCAGAGCCGGCCGTGACCGACGCGCTCAAAATGCATAAGATCACGCTGCTCAACAACCGGTACGAGCCGCTGGAGCGCGATGGCCAGCGACTCTGGATCAGCGGCACCGGCGACGCGCTCTACAAGAGGATGCGCCTCGATGACGCCGTCCCACCCGCCTCGCGCAGAGACAACGAGTCGGTGCTGCTGATGGTCCACGAACCTGACGTGCTGCCGCTGATCGCACGCCGTGATGTCGATCTGATGCTTTCCGGCCACACACATGGAGGCCAGGTCCGCTTTCCGTTCGTCCCGCCGCTGCACTTGCCGCCGCTCGGCAGGAAGTACGTGGAGGGCCTCTTCCGGCTCGGCCCCACGCAGCTCTACGTGACCCGCGGAGTCGGGACCGTGGGCCTGCCGTTCCGCTTCGACTGCCCGCCGGAGATCGCCCTTATGACGCTCGAAGCCGGGAGTGGGGAGTAGTCTTCACTTCCCCCATTTTTATTTCCCCTTTACCCTTGTTCTATGGAACAATTTACGCTGACCGGTTCTTACGTTCGCCTGGAGCCGCTCACTCGCGCCCACATCCAAGCCCTGGCCGCGGCTTCCGCCGCTCCTGATGCGATAGTCGCCCCGGACATCTATAGTTGGACTGTGGTTCCGCAGGGCATTGCGGAAACCACCCAGTATGTGGAGACCGCTCTGGCATGGCAGGATGCCGGAACTGCAGTTCCCTTCGCGGTGGTCCGGCTCAGCGACAACGCCGTGATCGGCAGCACACGCTACTGGAACATGGAGCGGTGGCTGTGGCCCGCAGGACATCCGCGTCACGGCAATCCGTATCCCGACGTGTGCGAGATCGGATGGACCTGGTATGCACGGCCTGCGATTCGCAGTGGCGCCAATCCGGAGGGCAAGTTCCTGATGCTCCAGCACGCATTCGAGCAGTGGAAGGTGCTACGGGTCTGCCTCCACACAGACTCGCGCAATACACGGTCGCAGGCCGCCATGGAGCGCCTCGGGTTCCAGCGCGAAGGCGTTATCCGCGCCCACAAGCTCGCCGTGGATGGCACCTCGCGCGATTCCTTCCGCTACTCCATGACCGCCGCCGAATGGCCCGCGGCCAAAGAGCGGTTACTGGAGCGGATGGCTGATAACGGCGCTCGCGTTGGAGCGTCCATACCGTAATCACCAAAGGCGGACTGTAGAATGGCCGCTAGGAGAATGAATTGCCTCAGATCATGAAAAGCTCGAACCCGGCCCTGAACGGAAGAGTCTTCCAGGGCCACCCCTTTGCGCTCGAAGAGCGCATGTCCCTCGACGGCACCGTCAACAAGACGGGAATCCTGCTGCTCTGCTCGGTGGCCACGGCGGCTTTCGCCTGGCACACCTTTATGCAGACCCGCAATGTCGCCGAGCTTTCCGCGATGCTCTGGATTGGGCTGATCGGCGGGCTCATTTTCGCCATGGTAACGATCTTCAAGCAGACCTGGGCGCCCGTTACCGCGCCTGTCTACGCGCTGCTTGAGGGGCTTGTGCTGGGCAGCCTTTCGGCTGTGCTGGAGTTGCGGTTCCCCGGAATCGCCATGCAGGCCGTCGGCATGACCTTCGGCGTGATGTTCGTGATGCTGCTGCTGTATCGCTCGCACATTATCCCGGTGACGCAAAAGCTGCGCATGGGGATTGTCGCCGCGACAGGCGCGATCATGCTCTTTTACATCGCCGAAATGATTCTCGGGTTCTTCGGGGTTCACTTCGGACTCATCAACGGCTCCGGCCCCATCGGCATTGGCTTCAGCGTTGTCGTCGTGGCCATCGCCGCATTCAACCTGATCCTCGACTTCGACTTCATTGAGCGAGGGGCCCGCGCCGGCGCACCCAAGTATATGGAGTGGTACGGGGCCTTCGGACTGATGGTGACGCTGGTCTGGCTATATCTGGAGATCATCCGGCTGCTCGCGAAGCTCCGCGACTGATTCGCCACTCAAGCAAATGGAAAGGCCCGGAAATCTCCGGGCCTTTTGCTTTGAGCTTGTACTGATGTCGACTGGATCAGAAGGTGAAGGACAATCCGCCTTCGACTGCGCGCGGGGCCTGGGCAAAGTAGAGGACGCTGCCGTCGCTTGAAACAAAGGGCCGGTAGCCCTCCGCGAGCAGGTTGCGAACATCTACCAGCGCTTCCATTCCGTTGGGAAGATAGCGCAGGCGGACGGGCTGCCGCAGCAGGACGCTCAGGTAAGGATCAGCCTGGCATTTGTTGAAGGGATCAATCGGCGTGACGGACCCGGCCTGCTGCCAGCGATAAGAGGCCTTCCATTCGGTCCCGGCGCGCTTCAGCTTGCCTCCAAATGCCGCTGAAACCATGCCGGTGCGATGCGGGTGGAGGTTCTGAAGCCCCTCGGCCAAAGTAACGGGAGTGTCCGCCGCATCCATCTGCAACGCGCTTCCCATGCCCGCCTTCACCACCAGCCACATGCTGCGCGGCATCATGTCGCGCAAATCGGCAACGAATCCGGCGCCGGAGTAGTCCTGGCCCGCGACTTGAATAGTGTCGGTGGTTGGGTCGTAGAGAAGGTCGCCGCCCTGCCAGTCTGAGGCGGAGATTTCGCCGCCGCCGTTCACAATCGGGTTGTCCACCTGGTCATGGAAGACAGTCAGGCGCATCCGCAACGGGCCTGAAGACTTCGAGTAGGAAAGCTCCTGGTGCAGGCCGTGCTCCATCATGACGCGACCGCCGATTTCGACCAGGTCCGGCGAAAGCGTGCTGGCGCTGTCGAGTTTGTCCGCTTGCTGAACGCCCGGCGCGGTGGCGACCCGATAGGTGAAGGTGCCGTCCGCGGCGCGCACATGGACCGCCGCGAAGGGGTGGTTGGCAATTTGAATGCCGTCCATGTGGATAATCTCAGTCTCGCCGCCGGCTTCAATGCCTACGCCGGGGGCCACATCGAGGCTCTCCGCCGTGCGCAGGATCATGGCCTGCATGCCGCGCATTTTGGGGCCGCCGGCAATCTCGGGGCGATCCACAAAGGCCGCGACAGTGCGGAAGGTCTGTCCCAGGCCAACCTGCTGCTCATAGCCCATGACGGCGTTCAGGGCGGTTTCCCGCGACTGGCTCAGGTCGGCCCGCAGAATCAGTTGGCGGGTATTGTCGTTGAGCCGCTCCATCTCGAAGTCGTGATGGATGCCTCCGTCGCCGAATCCGCTGACGCCGCCGCGAATCGTGACGCGCGCCTTGAGCGCCTGGTTCTGACCGTCGCCTTCGGAAACCACGACCAGCGGACCATCCTGCAACATGCGGAGCAAGGGTTTGTTGGCCGAAAGCCGCAGCGTCCACTCCCAATCGTCGCGAGGCTCATCCACCTGGCGCGGCTGCGCGGGCAACCAGCGAAAGGCTTCGTAGAGGGTGTCCAGCGTGAGGTTCACGACCGCTTTGGAGTTCGCAGTGATATGCAGGTTTTCCCGAAGAGTCGGAAGGAAGAGTGAAGCCGTGGCTTTTACGCCGTAAATGCCGGGCAGCACTTTGGAGATTGTGTAGTGGCCCTGGTCGTCCGTGAACGCCTCGGCAATAACCTTAAGATCAGGACCAACAAGCTGAACCAGCGCGCCAATCTGAGGCGTCCCTCTGGCGTCGCGCACGACTCCGCTGACCGTGCCCGCCGTGGCGGCGGAGGCCGGGAGCGCTATTCCCATGAGAAACAGCGCCAGAGCTGGGGCGAAAATGGACAACCTTCGGTTCACTGATTCGTCAATTTGCTTCCTGGCCTATACTCCGATCTTTAGAAGAAATCGAATGGACCGTGCGGCTCTTCGTCCGCTCATCCAGGATTTGTGAATCCACGAACACTCTATTCAACCGTAAATGGGGCAGACTGCGCAATCTCCTGTTTTGACACGCTGTCATCCACCATAATCTTCACCAGATATTTGCCCGGCTGCAGGCTTGCCAGCGGAACGCTTTTCTCAATTGTAAGCTGGTCCATGTTGGCGCCCAGCTTATGAGAATCTTCCGTGGTGTCCAGCAGCATTTTCTTGGTTTCGGCGTTGATAATCTCATAGGTTATTTTCGCGTCGTTCTGCTTGGTCTTGTCACCGATTCCCAGGTTGTAGACCTGCATCCAGAAGTTCAGATTCTGGTTCTGGTGGAAGACCGCCGGGGCCGAAGGCGTAGCGGAAACACGGGGTCGAATGAAGGTGTTTCCAATGATAAAGTTGCCGGTGCCGATCTCCTTCGACGGAACGCGCTCCATTTTGTCGGCCAGAATCAGCGAGGACGCGGACAACTGATCATCGTCGTAACGGGGCACGTTAATAGCCCGCGCGTAGACGCCCACGTGGTCGGGATTGTTCACGTCCTTGATGGCGATGTCGAGACGGTAGCGACCGGGGCGCAGCGGCAGCGCCTTCCAGTAGAGGTCCTGGTTGTTCAGAGTCTTGGGCAGCAACTCGGCGGGCTGCTCCACCGTCACGGTGTCCTCGAAGGTCTGCACCACGCGGTCTGTAATGGTGGAGACACGGCCCAGGATATTCACCACGCCCTTCGCAACGCCATCGGTGGTCTTAAATGTAACGTCGCGGTTTTTGATCTGGAGGGTGATAGGGACGAGGATCGTGTCATCCGTCACCTTCACGAAGTCCGTCCGGACATCGAATGGAAAGATGGGCCCAACGATGAGCTTATGGTTCGAGATGAACGACTCCAGGTCTTTGAACTTGATGACGGGAGGCGCCTGGAGTTTGGCGAACTGCTCCAGACGGTCGAACTCCTTGGACTTTTCCTGACCCGAGAACGGCCCGTTGCCAAGCGTCTCCAGCCCGCCCTGATAGCGATCCGATCGCTTAGCCATGCCCATCTGCTCATAAAGAGTCGCGCCAGCCCCGGGAACATGCTGCAGAGCGTCCTTCTCGCCGCGGTCGATGGTCATGTGGTAGTCCCCGCACATGCAGGTGTCCACAAACTCAATGTTGACGTTCGAGCCAATGCCCTCGATATACCGGTAGTGCCAGTCCTCAAAAGGATAGGTGGTGGTCTCGCCGCCGCCTTCCTGAATGGGGCGCTCGTACAAACCGCCGCTGGGATGGGATTCAGTATCGTCTGGTGGGCCAAACTTGATGTAGATCATGCCGCGATCTGTAAACTGGCCGGGTTTGCCGGCGGCGAAGTGCTCGTCAGCATAGGCAATGCGGCGGTAGTGCTCTTCGCGGTAGGTGTTCTCAGGGGAATCGGGATCGGGGTTACGCCGCCGCCAGAACTGCTCAATGAAGGCGTCGCGTTCCTCATCGTTGCTGAGGCTCAAGAAGGCCTTCCGCTCCTGGTCCGTGATGATCCAACGAACGTCCTGATTGAGCCACTTCTTATAGGTGCCATGCAGTTCCTGGCTTAATTCCTTCTGCTGCTTGAAGCGCTCCTTGTCGGAAAGCTTCCGCGTCAATGGGTTCTGCTGAGAACTGTCATCCGACTGGACGGTCTGCTGCGCATTCGCGCTGGCAGGGGGAATACAAACAACCGCACCAAGCGCGATCGCGAGAATCAATGAGTTACGACCGGTCCGCATAACGCCGCTTCGGCTACTCCTGTACAGCAGCTTGATTTTACGGCGTTCCTGCGGCTACTTCAAGGGTTTCAGGCCGATTTGCGCCAACCGAATGGCCGCGTCTGCTTACGTCCTTTCCTCCCCGACGTCCTGATATTATCGAGTTGATTCCCCCGTTGTGACGCACGGCGCAAAAAGCATTAAGTAAAGGGAACTAAACCCTGCTGTCCCGCGTAGTTATTGCCCATGGTTGTGGCTTTGGAATCCGTTCACAGGAAAACAGGATTGAAGAAAATTGTTTTTATTGTTATCGGTGTTCTGGTCGTCGCCGGAATCGTCACGCTGACGATTGTGCGCGCCCAGGCGGGATACACCAAGGTGATGACGGCCAAGGTGGCGCGTCAAGAGCTGGTCTCCACCGTCAGCGGGACCGGACAGATCAAGCCCAAAACCTATGTGAACATTGGGGCCGAGGCCCTGGGGCGCATCACCCACCTTTATGTGAAGGAAGGCGACCACGTTCACGAGGGCCAGCGGCTCGCCACGGTTGAAAACATCCAGCAGCAGGCCAATGTAACCGGACAGAAAGCAGCCATCGCCGCCGCCAAAACCGATGTGGCCGCCGCTGTCGCCGCTGTGACGACGCAGGAAGCGACGGTTGCCCATGCCAAGGCCGACCTGGAGCAGAAGAAGCTCGACTATCATCGCGCACAGGCGCTCTATGAAGCGCAGGTGATGTCCAAGCAGGACTTTGACGCCAAGAAGGCCGCCTATGACACGGACGTAGCTACGCTGGCTCAGGCCGAAGCCGGCGTGATTCAGGCCAACGCGCAGACCGCCTCGGCGCGCGCCCATATGAACACGCAGGTGGCAAGCCTGGCGGCGAACGTCAATGCTTACCAGAAAACCATTGCCACCGCGCCTTTTGACGGCAT
Source organism: Acidobacteriaceae bacterium (assembly GCA_035765555.1). Lineage (GTDB taxonomy): Bacteria > Acidobacteriota > Terriglobia > Terriglobales > Acidobacteriaceae > Silvibacterium. Next base: position 280 of record DASTXK010000109.1, on the reverse strand, counting down.
CGTAACGAACCTTCCCGTGCGCGAAGGCGAGACCGTCGTCCCCGGCATTCAGGACACGAACGGCTCGGTGCTGATGACGCTGGCCGATGTCTCTGTGATTACAGCCGAAGTCAAGGTGGATGAAACTGACATTGTGAATGTCGCGCTCGGACAGCCGGCGGATGTGACGGTGGACGCGATTCCAGGCAAGGTCTTCAAGGGGCACGTGACCGAGGTCGGCGACCAGGCGCTGCTGCGCTCCACCGGCCTTGCCACCAGCCAGACCACCAGCGGGCAGGAG
>DASTXK010000108.1:0-9717 GCA_035765555.1 Acidobacteriaceae bacterium | reverse complement strand
CGTCGAGTCCGGCGAGATCATTGAGCCGCTGCGCGACCGCATCATTGGCCGCGTCTCGCTCGAACGGCTTAAGGATTTCGAAGGCAACGTCATCGTTGACGTAAACCAGGAAATCAACGAGGAGCTGGCTTCCGCGATTCAGGCGGCAGGCATTGAGCGGGTGAAGATCCGCTCCGTGCTGACCTGCGAGTCGCGTCGCGGCGTCTGCATCCTCTGCTACGGACGCAATCTCGGCTCGGGCCGCATGGTCGAGTTGGGCGAGGCGGTCGGCGTCATCGGCGCGCAGTCGATTGGCGAGCCGGGAACCCAGCTCACGATGCGCACCTTCCACATCGGCGGAACGGCCTCGCGCGTGGCCGAGCAGTCGCGCCTCGACGCCCGCAACAAGGGCACTGTGCGCTTCATCAACCTGGCCACCGTGCGCTCCAAACAGGGTGATCTGGTTGCCATGAACCGCTCCGGGGCCATCGCCGTCATCGACGAACGCGGTCGCGAAAAGGAGCGCTACCAGATCGTCTACGGCGCGAAGCTCAAGGTGGAAGAGGGTGCGCAGGTGCAGCTTGGCCAGGCGCTGGCAGAGTGGGACCCCTACACCTTCGCCATCCTCACGGAAATTGGCGGCACGGTGCAGTTCAAGGACCTGCAGGAAGGCATCACGCTGAACGAAGAGGTCGATGAAGTCACCGGCCTGTCGCGTCTGGTGGTCGGAGAATCCGCCGACGAGAAGCGCCAGCCGGCCCTCATCGTCAAGGGAAGCAAGGGCAACAAGCGCTACCTGATGCCCTCGCGCGCCCACCTGATGGTGCAGGACGGAGACGAGGTCTTCCCCGGCGACATCCTTGCGAAGATTCCGCGCGAAACCACCCGCACCAAGGACATCACCGGCGGTCTGCCCCGCGTTGTGGAACTGTTCGAGGCCCGCAAGCCGCGCGAAACCGCCATCATCAGCGAGATCGACGGCGTGGTCAAGTTCGGCGAAGTCAGCAAGGGCCAGCGGAAAATCTATGTGACCGCCGACAACGGAGAGGAGAAGGAATACTCCGTGCCGCGCGGCATCCATGTGAACGTGCAGGAGGGCGAGCGCCTGAAGGCCGGCGAGCCCCTCATGGACGGCCCGCTGAACCCGCACGACATTCTGGCAGTGCTTGGCGAGAAGGAGTTGCAGGCGTACCTGGTGAACGAAATCCAGGAAGTCTACCGGCTCCAGGGCGTGGCGATTTCGGACAAGCACATCGAAACCATCGTGCGGCAGATGCTGCGCTGGGTGAAGATCGAGGACGTGGGCGACACCAACTTCCTGCTCGAACAGCAGGTGGACAAGTTCCGCTTCCGTCAGGAGAACGAGCGCGTGATCGCCGAAGGAGGGCGCCCGGCCATTGGCCGTCCGCTGTTGCTCGGCATTACCAAGGCGTCGCTCTCGACCGAAAGCTTCATTTCAGCGGCCAGCTTCCAGGAGACCACGCGCGTGCTGACCGAAGCCTCCATCAACGGGGCCATCGACAACCTGCGCGGCCTCAAGGAGAACGTGATCGTCGGACGGCTCATCCCCGCCGGAACGGGCATGGAGTACTACCGCAATATCCAGCTCTCACCGGAGCTGGAGGAAGCGGCCCAGAAGGTCCAGCAGGAAGTGCAGACCGCCTACGAGGAAGCCGAGCGCGAACTCGAAATGATGCGCCAGGAAGGCGAAGCCGAAGAAATGGCCGCGTCCGAGTAAGACTGGCCTCAGGCATCATTCAAAGCCCCGCAGCGATGCGGGGCTTTTTGTTACTGCGTTTGCGACGCGCCGAGCAGCAGCACGTGGTCGCGGTGGTCTCCAGCCATATGCAGGATTCCCTTGTCCAGCGTGGCCAGAACCATTTCCTCGCGTATGGCAAGGCCGAGCAGGAAGGCGTCCGTGACCTGATTATGGCCGTGCAGGCGTTTGGCTATTGGCGCGGATAGGGATTGCCAGTCGGCAGTGATCGGCTGGTAGTGGTAGCCGGGGTGCTGAGTCAGCCGATCCAGCATATCGCTGACAATATCCAAGCTCATGAGATCGAGCTTTTGCCTCGCCATGTGGCGCAGCAGGCCTGCTTCAGCGAAGGCGCAGATTGCCCACTGAATCCCTGGCATGTCGAACCACTTCAACACGTCTTTGTGATGAACATGATCTTCATCGAGGAGCGCCACCAACACATTCACGTCGAGCAGATACTTAATCAAGATCGTCCTCCGAGCTTTCCTTGACCATCTCGGGAGTAATGGTCTTGCCGGTTCTGGCCTTTACCAGCAGTCCGAGCTCGTTCACTCTTAGGCTCGGGGAGGTGCTTCTCGGCTCAGAGGCCTGTTCGGCGCGGCGGATGAGTTCGCTGACGGCCGCGCCGAGGGTGATTCCTCGTGCGCTCGCATAGTAGGAGGCGAAGTCGTAGGCGTCCGCATCAATATTAAGACTGGTTCTCATGGTGTTATTATGCATCAATTGTGAAGTTGGTGCGTGGCGTGGGGCGAGTGCAGGGGTGCCGGCGCAGGATAGCCGGGAATCGGATAATTCTTGTCGAGAAGCGCTGTAGTTCATTCATTTCATTGGGCTTTCAGGAAATTAGCGTTGTAGTTCATTGATTCTGTTGAGTTTTCAGGGAAATTTATTGGGGCTGAGGCATGTCCTGGCTCCTTATAGGCTGCAAAAGAAAAGGGGCCGCGCGGTGCGGTCCCTTTTGGGTTCTTTTCTCCTATTTCCAGTTTATCAAGTTGGGATAATTCAAATGCATTCGGGGAGAAGTTTCTCCGGGCCCAAGTTTCAGAATGGGACTCATCATTGCCCACATCTCAAAAGCGAGATGTGGGGCACCCGGCACCCGGCGAGGGTAACTCTCTGGTGGTTGGGTTAAGGACGGAAATCTGGGTAGAGACTCCTAGTGCGGCAGTGCCTCTAGCTGCGAGCTCTTCATCCACCCGGTCCGCGTTGTCCATCCGCTAGGGGTTTTAACAGGTCCCGTTACACAAGACCAAGACTGTTCAGTACGGCTGACGGTCACAACTGTTCCCACCGGAAAGTGAACCGTGTTTTCAAAAAATTGAACCGTGTTTTCAGAAATGTTAGGGAACTCCCGAGGTCGATACTCTTTCACTTTCATAGCAGTCGCGTGCGTCCGGTCAAATACACATTCGCGCTTTATCGTAGACACCGAGACATGATTATCTGCTACACCAACGCTCTGACAGTATGCAGCCGATCCAATGGAGACAAAAATCAAGAGAAGGTTTGCCCTGATGTGCACCATATGGCTTTCCCCTAGGTTTGTTCTCTCCCACATCTCAAAATCGAGATGTGGGGCACCCGCATTACTTCAGCTGAGGCTTATGGCCCCATGTAGAGTTCGACGGGAGAGAAGCCGATGGTTCCGGTTTTGTCGTCGACGCGGAGGAACAGTGGAGTTTTGCCGCCGTTGATGGTGACTCCGAGGACGACTCCGTTGCCGACGGACTTGGCCACAATGATCTTGTGCGACTTGATGACGCCGTAGTCGCTGGAGGGGCCCCAATCCTTTTCAAACTGCGCGAAGTTGTAGGCCGAGTACTGCTGCGGGTGCTGCTGCCAGTTAGGGTCGTTGTTCCAGAGGGCGTAGGCCTTGTTCATGTCCTTGGCTTCGACGGCGGAGAGGAACTGATTGACCTTGTGGTCGGAGGGCCAGTGCCATAGCTGCCAGGGCGTGTCGAGGTAGAAAGAGATGCAGGCGAAGAAGGCAATGACAACAATCACGACTCCGGCAATGAGCAGGGTGCGATTGCGGCGCTCGCGGCGAACGTTGTACTGCGGAGCATCCATGAGGGTCATGGGCGGCACGGTTCCTTTCCTTCGCGGAGAAAAGTCTCCTTTATTGTGACACCGCCGGGGGATTTCGTGTTCCGGGATCGGTTCATCGGCTGTAGTTGGTGCGGTCCTTTTCGGCGCGGCGCTCCAGCGCCAGGGCGATAAGTCGGTCGATGAGGTCTGAATAGCCGATGCCCGAGGCGGCCCAGAGCTTCGGATACATGCTGATGGAGGTGAATCCGGGCAGCGTGTTGATCTCGTTCAGGTAGATGCGCTGGGACTTGCCGGGGTCCATAAGGAAGTCGACGCGAGCGAGTCCGGAGCAGTCACAGGCGCGGAAGGCGGCGATGGCCATCTGCTGAATTTGACGGCTCTGAGCCTTGGTGATTTTGGCGGGCAGAATCAGGTTGGAGCCTTCGGTGAGGTACTTGGCTTCGTAGTCGTAGAACTCCTTGTCCGGCACGATTTCGCCGACGACGGAAGCCTGGGGCGAGTCGTTGCCGAGGATGGCGACCTCGAGTTCGCGGGCCTTGGCGCGGGCGCCTCCGACGGCCTGCTCGACGACGATTTTGCGGTCGAAGCCGGCGGCAAGGTCGATGGCCGGACCGAGTTCTTTGCGGTTATGGGCCTTGGTGATTCCCACAGACGAGCCGAGGTTGGCGGGCTTGACGAAGAGCGGGTAGCGGAGCGCGGCTTCAATGCGGGCAGTGATTTTCTTCGGGCCGGCCTCCCACTCGGAGCGCAGAAAGCTGACGTGTTTCGGAATGGGCAGTTTGGCGGCCGCGAAGAGGCGCTTCATCACGTCCTTGTCCATGCCGGCGGCGGAGCCGAGGACGCCGGAGCCGACGTAGGCGATTCCGGCCAGCTCGAAGAGACCCTGGATCGTGCCGTCTTCGCCGAAAGTTCCGTGGAGCACGGGGAAGACGACGTCAAGGTCGAGCGCGGTGTGCGAGGGGTGCAGAGCGCGGGCGTCGGTCTCAAAGGGGACGAGCGAGCCGGTTCCGGCGGAGGGGACGGGCGGGACGATGACGGATTCTCCGCGGGCGAGGACGGCGGCGGAGGCAGTAGCGGCGGGGTCTCCGGCGCGAAGATGGCGCTCGGGAGCCGCGGATTCGCCGTTGAGCAGACGCTCGGCGTCGGAGGCCGTGACCCAGCGGCCTTCTTTGGTGATGCCGATGGGGACGACCTCGTACTTGCGGCGGTCAATGGCCTTGAGGACGGAGGCGGCGGAGAGCAGCGAGACTTCATGCTCGCCGCTGCGTCCGCCAAAGAGGATGCCGATGCGGAGTTTTTTCATGGTCAGGAATATGGTCCTGTACCGATGTTACTTCGCGGAGGCCGGAATGGAGCGGGCAAGATCGCGCCAGGAAACCAGAATGAAATGCTGGTCGCGGAGAAATTTCTGGAAAGCCGGGCTGCTGACCGTGTCGATGTCGTTCTGACGCCACTGCGCGCCCCAGTCGGGATGGTCGAAGGTGGCGGCTTGTATCTCGGCGTTGTCATAGGCCAGATGCACGATGAGCTCGTAGGTTCCGGGCGGGAGCGGCGCAAGCATCTTCTCGTAGGTGGCGAGCCAGTGGGCCTTGCCAACGTCATGGGTCATTTGCAGAACTTTGTCGATGGGCACGGCTTTGAGGTTGTATCCGGCGGGCAGGGGTGGGTTCATCGCATCGCTTGGCTCACGGCTGAGCAGCACGGGAATGTGGTAGTGGTGGCCGGTGTCGAGGTAGGCGTGGAAGAGCGGCTCGGTGGCGAAAAGCGTCCCCATGTGGCTGTCGAGGTGCGAGGGGTGGATTCCGGCGGCCTCGGCCTTATCGACCTGGGCGCGAAGCTCGGCTTCAACGTCGGGAATTTTGGCGTGGGCGGCCACGTATTCGGTTAAGAGCGGCAGGTAGCCGTCCTGATCGACGAGGCTGGAGTGCGGCAGGTCGGAGACGGGACGCCAGCGGTAGGAGGTCCAGTCGGCGTTGAGGGTTAGGTGAAGGCCGAGGTCGGCGTCGGGATGGCTCTTTGCCCATTGCGCGACCTCTGGAAACCACGGGCACGGGACCATGATGCTGGCGGATGTCACCCAGTGGTGCTCAAGGGCCTGCTCAATGGCATGGTTCACGGTGTGCATCATGCCGAAGTCGTCGGCGTGGATGACCAGCAGGCGCGAGTTGGCGGGGTATCCGAGGCGCTCGGCGACGGTCTTGCCGTTGGGGTTGGGAGCGGTCTGCGCGGCGCAAAGGAGAGAGGCGAGAAGCAGGGTGACGGCGATGGAAAAGCAGCGAGTATAACGTTTGAGCATGGACGCCCCCGGAAACGGTTCCTAGTTTACATGAGCCGGGCGGAGGGTTTCACCGCCCGGGATGCATTCACCGTTATTCCTCGATCCGATCCATCCAATGCCGGGACTAAACACCCAGGCTATGGATTAGATCCACACCTTCGAGTCGATGGAACGAGGGGGTCTCTCGGGATAATCAGGCGGAGGCCCGACTCGATTCTGGCGCGCAAAGTTAGGAATCGCGACCATGGGAGAACCGTCTTGCCATTTGCCGGTAATCACCATAACGCCACCCAGCAGGTCAGGACGCCACTCCGTACGAAGTGGGGCATCACTGAGCTTGCGGTCGATGTTATTCCCGTTGTCCGCAGTCTCGACGTTGTAGACGAGTGGGCCATACCTCAATGCGGCCAGACCAACGTCCGCCTTGATTCGGCTGTCCGCCACGATGCGCTGTGGCTCCAGCGGCAGTTCCATCTCAATGCTATCGCCCGCCTTCCACTCGCGCGTAATAACGGCATAGCCTTTGCGAATCACGGGCGTTTCTTTCTTTCCGTTAACAGCAAATCGTTTCACGCCTCGAATTGCAGGCGACTCCGTGTATAGCTTGCTTGTTTTCCGGTCCGGGATTCGTACGTAGACAGAAAATGTTTTTGCCTCTTCAGGGTTGACGGTGATTGAAACCGATCCGTGCCACGGGTAATCCGTTTTCTGTACGATTTCGACGTTCGTACCGGCGACCTGCCCCACATGGATGCGGCTACCTACGAACATGTTGACGTAAAGCGCATCTTTGCTTTTTACATATGCCCAGGTTGGAATCATCAGCAACGTTCGCGAAACATTGCCCACGCAGCAGGGGCACACATGCCACTTTGCCCGCTGTGTATTCACCAGCGGATTCGTGTAGCAATAACTCTGGCCGTCGAGCGCCACGCCGCCAAGCAGGGCGTTGTACATCGTCTCCTCATACAAGTCGGCGAATTTTGCATCGTGATACGCAAGATTGAGCTTGTATTGGAAAAAGACAACTCCACAGCTTGAGCAGGTCTCGCAGTAAGCATTATTGCGAAGAGAGTAGTTCGGTCCGAAGCCTTCGGAAGTCTCACCGCTGCCAATCCCACCCGTTACGTAGTATTTCCTGTTTACTACGTTGTCCCAGAGCGAAATGACCGCGCTCTGGTAGTCGTGATCGCCCGTCTCGGCCGCGATGTCCGCCATGCCTGAATAGAAGTACATCGCGCGCACAGCATGGCCAACAGCTTCGTACTGCTGCCCCGGAGGCAGGTGGCTTTGGTCATACTCCGACCCGCCGCGGCGCGAATCGAGCAGGAATTTTGCGAGAGAAATATACGCATCTCCGCGATGATTGCCTTCCTGATCGTTCACAAAGCGGCCGAAACGCACCAACGCCTGCTCCATCTCCTGATGTCCGTCGAACCACTCCTTTTTGCCCGGACCGATGTTCGCGACCCAGCAGTCCGCGAGCTTTTTCGCGGCGTTGTACAGCCGAAGATCCCGACCGTTGGTAAGGGTGTAGTGGTTGATGGCCGATTCAATGAAGTAGCCGGAAACATAGCCTTCATGATTGCCTCTGTGATCAGGCGACCAGCGCTCCGGCCAGTCTTTGCGGTTGGCCAGGGTATAAGCGGTTTGCAAATAGCCGTCCGCCATTTGCGCGCCAAGGATAATTGGAATCCAGCGCTCCAGGGTGGCGCGCATCAACTTGTGCGCCTGCTCAATCTCGGCATCTCCCTGCGGATCCACCATGAGGGCAATGCACATTGACTCTACTGTCTGGTGCACCCACGCATTTGAAAATACGTATCCCTTGTGCTTTCCGTGCGGCTCGCCACGATTCGCCTTGCCTGCTTCTATGAAGTTGTCGAGTCCCCCATCGCCTTGCCCTGGTGCAATATCTGTGCGCTCGCACATTGCAATGCAGTGTGGAATCCAATCCACAATAAGAGCTTTGGCGCGCTGATTCCACAATTCGCTGTCGATTGCATATTTGCGGGTATATACCACGTCCAGCCGGTCCGCCGGTGGGGCCGGTTCCACATGGACATTGATGACGGGAGGCTTACCTTTATTTCCCGATGCTTCCAAAGCAAGAACATAGTCACCGGGCGCTGAAAACGTCGCGGTGGTAACGGGTGCGGCGGCGGTGGCAAACGCAACTGAGCCGGGACCCGCTGCTTTCACCCAACGCGACTTGTTCCGCTGCGAATCCTCGAGCCATGTTACTTTGCCTGAAAGATAGGTTCGGCCATCGCTCACCACAGATCGATCTATGCCGGCATCAACCACTGGCGGAAGGTCGGGAACGACACCATAATTAAAAACCTTCCATTCAAGAATTCCGGCCATTCGCCGGGGCTGAGGAACCACCTGCAACCGTAATTTGGTGGTTTTTACAGGTTCAAAGGTCGTCGTATTGAATTTGTCCAAAGCCACACCGAGACCACGAGGTTGAGACACTGGAACGAAGTCGCTCCCATTCCAATAATGGATTGAATAGCTTACTGGCGGTTGAATACGGGGTCCCCCGCTGCCCGGCAGAGCGCCCGGCCGGGGGTGATCTATGGCCCAGTAAATATCAACCTGGTGAACATTGATTGGTTCGCTCCATTCGTACTGCACCCAACTTGGGTTTTCACCCGAAGAGCGCCTCGCCCACAAAGCATATAGCGCGTGTGCGCGATCGAATGAATTCTCAGGTGTGAATCCATCATTCAAGGCAGAGATCTTGTTTTCACTCGTGATGAATTGGCTCGAAGGAATCGCTACGCGGGCCATATTCACAGCGGTCCCGGGAGCTTGAGCGAATGCTCTGGTTCCTATGGATCCCGCCAGGGCTGTCCACGCCGCGGCCCCACCGAGGCCCGCCAGAAACTCTCTGCGGTTCGGGTCCATTTGGGGACCAATATCTGTCGGCTCCGTGGCCGGGTTTATCAAAGCATCGTCTGAAGACCGTTTCCAATTCATCGTTTGTACTCGCTACAGTGAAGTTTCAGCTGAAATCAAATGCCAGGTAAATATGTGGCGAGAGTAAAGCCTTCCAACGGCGAAGTAAAGCGCAAGAACCCATGGGTTCTTCTATGTGCGCATCTCTCGGCGCAATCTTACAAAATCTTCTTCCCAAACGCAGAAGAAATAAGCTGGACGGCGAGGTCGGCGGTGCGGTTGTGCAGCCGTGGAACCCGAGACTGAAGGAGGACGAGAGGGCTACACTTTATGGTTATAGAAGACCTGAAATGTGCGGAGAAACACCAGAAATGCAGCAACTGTGATAACAACCAGGTCTATCCATTTGCCACCGGGCACCTGGGCCCAACTGTAGCCCAGCCGGTGGAGAGATTCTGGAATTGCTAATGCGAACCAAAGGATCGTCAATATGACGACAACTTTCTCAATACGTTTGGATACGGTAGAAAACATTCCAAATAAAAAGTAGATGCACCATGCTTCCGCCCATAAATCCAGCCAGATAGTCCAACGCCAAATTGGTTGATGGGCATGAAGCCCGGCGGATGGTCTCAAATTACTGATCGTGCTGATTGCAGCGAGCCCATAAATGACACAGGCGAGTACGTAGAGCTTCCGGCCTCCTGGAAGAGCCACGCGGATGTTTGTGTTTTCTACTTCCGGCATC
>DASTXK010000107.1:0-2876 GCA_035765555.1 Acidobacteriaceae bacterium | reverse complement strand
GGGTATTGAGGCGCTGAGCCGGGGCGCGGCGGAGGCAATTTTCGTTGAAAATTCCGAACCCGCGCTGCGGGCTATCCGGGCGAACTTGTCGTCGCTGGGTATTCGCGGAGGATACGCGCTTGAGGCTCGTTCAGTGGCCGCGGCACTCAAGCGGATGGCTGTGAGCGGGAGAGCCGTTAATCTGGTGTTTCTTGATCCTCCTTACGCCGACAGCGCCGAATACGACTCCACGCTGAGTTTGCTGGGCGCAGAATGCCGGAACCTGCTTGCTCCGGATGCGGTGGTGATCGCCGAGCATTTGAAAAAGCTGGAACTTGCGGAACGTTACGGAGTGCTGCGCCGCTATCGCGTGCTGAAGCAGGGAGACTCGGTATTGAGCTTTTATGCGATTTCGGAATAGTTCTTTGTGCCCTGATCGTAGCTAATCTAACCGCCTTCGTTCGTGTGCTCGCCGGTTTCGAGATCCACGATGAACGGAACATCGCGGTCGGTCATCATGTCCCAGCCGATGCCGCGCAGCCACCGGCCCTCGATCCCGGTGATCTGCACCCCTTCTGACGAAAGTCGCGCCGTCTCCCACGCCTTGCCGTGCGCGCCCCAGGCGATAAGCGCATAGTGCCCGCTGAAGAGCAGCAACTGCTGCTCGCGCAGAGCGCGCACCTCCAGCACAGGACGAAACTCCACCTGCGTGAACTCCTCGGGCTTTAGCGTGTTCACCAAAAAGGCGTATCCGCCGGAGACGGCACAAAGCCAGCGCGGATTGGGGCAACTCCACAAACCCGAGGGCGCGAGTGAATCAGAAAATCCCAGCGCGAAGGTCCCCAGAAAAGGTTCGGATGACGGCGCCAGCTCTCCGATTGGCGGCTGGACCATCACTTCCAACGCGCCGCGCTCCACCTCCTCGGCATAGCGCGGATAGAAGAACCATCGACGAGGCAATTCATAGGGTCGTTCAGGCAGAATCTCCGCCGACCATTCATGCGGGAAAGTGAAATCAACTGTAGCCATTATTCTCGCAGAAACATCTCAACCCGTTCACGCAGGCTCAGCACATGCGCTGGCAAGTCCAGCTTGCTGCCGGTCTCAATCACGGGGATCAGCTTGTCAAACTCCGGTCCGGAGTGCGCGCCGGTCAGCGCGATTCTGACAGGATGAAAAAGATCTTTCCCTTTTGCTCCCGTCTCGGCTTTGATTTCGTTCATCCATGCCTTGAACTGCTCGGGAGTCACGCCGCCGCTCGCCGCGCCGCCCACTCGCGACGCGAATGCCGCCAGCACTTTTTCCGATGTTGCCGACCCCAAAACCATTGCGTTCTCTTCATCCGCGCGCGCGGCCTCGGGATCAAATTGGAAAATAAAGGCCGCCTTCTCCGGCAGCTGATTGAGCTGATCCAACGACGGCAGAAATACCGCGATCAGCGACTCCATCCATGCCAGCATCTCCGCTGAAGCCTTGTCCTGCCGGCGTAGCCGCCCAGCTTGCTCGAAATACGCCCACGCCAACTCCGCCAGACGCGCCGGCTCGGCCTGCTTCAGATAATGCCGGTTCAGCCAGTGCAGCTTGGCCCAATCAAACACCGCCGGAGAGGCGGTCACACGCTCCAGCTTGAACTCGCGCGTCAGCTCGTCCTGAGTAAATGTCTCCCGCGTGCCGCCTTCAGCCCCCCAGCCCAGCAGCGCCAGATAATTCACCAGCGCCTCGGGCAGAATTCCCATCTCGCGAAAACTCGCGATCGAAGTTGCTCCATGGCGCTTCGACAGCCGCTCGCGGTCGCTGCCCAGGATGGTCGAAAGATGCGCGAACTCCGGCACCTTCCACCCGAATGCCTCGTAGATGGCCACCTGCTTGGGCGTGTTTGACAGGTGGTCGTCGCCGCGAATCACATGTGTGATTTCCATCAGCGCGTCATCCACCGTGACCACATAGTTGTAGACCGGCACGCCTGACGACCGCACCAGAATCGGATCGCTCACCGTCTCCTGCGCAAACTCCACCTCGCCGCGCACCATGTCATGAAAGCGCAGCGGGTGGTCGGGAATTCTCAACCGCACGGCGAACGGCTCGCCCAGTGCGGCGCGCTCTGCCGACTCCTCCGCGCTCAGCGCGCGGCACCGGCCCGAGTACACCTGCGGACGATGCTCCGCCGCTGCCCGCGCCCGCTCCGCCTCCAGTTCCTCATTGCTGCAGAAGCAGCGATACGCCTTACGCGCGGCGAGCAGCCGCTCCGTGTGCTCGCGATAAATCCCAAGCCGCTCCGACTGCCGATAGGGCGCGTGCGGCCCTTCGACTCCCGGCCCCTCGTCCCACTCGAGGCCGAGCCAGCGCAGGTCTTCCATCAACTGCGCCTCGTGCTTCGCCTCACTGCGATCGAGGTCGGTGTCTTCAATACGCAGCAGAAACTGCCCACCTGTATGTCGCGCAAAAAGCCAATTGTAGAGAGCTGTCCGCGCATTGCCCACGTGCAGCAAGCCGGTAGGAGAGGGGGCAAACCGAACGCGCGTTTTCTGAGGCTTCATATATTCCGAGCTTATCAAGAACCCAGATCGCTAACCGCTGATCGCTTGCTACTTGAAATGCTCCCATCCGCGCGGCTCCAGCGTCGTCAGCCTCCCATCTTGATGCCGAAGCACCATCTGAGGCTGCCCTTTTCCCCGCCCCATCCGGCCGATCCGCGTCACCGCAACTCCGGCCACACTGCGCGGAACCTTCGCCTCAGGCCGTGCCGTAAACAGCAGTTCATAATCATCTCCGCCGTGGAGAGCCAAATTCAGCGCCGACCCGGCCAGCCCCGCTCGTTCGGCCTCCATGGCCAGCCGATGCACTGGAACCGCCGCCGCATCCAGCTCCGCCGACAAGTTCGATTCCTCGCAAAGGTG
>DASTXK010000106.1:0-7792 GCA_035765555.1 Acidobacteriaceae bacterium | reverse complement strand
CCCAGCCGCATCCACCGCGGCATAGACCTCTGCCAAGCTCTTCGGTGCTGCCGAAAGAATCAGGTCGCCCGTCTCGGGGTCGCGCCGCACCGTGACCTCATCCGTCTTGAAACGAAACTCCGCCGGAATCGTCACGTGCTGGCTCCGCCCGCTCATAAACACTCGGGCCTTTGCATGATGTAGCATGATGGCACCCCTGCTATACAGCATAGCTTGATAGCAAAATGGCGTCAATCATCCTACTTGCATGTTCTAACCCGCCTTCCGGATGGTCGACTCGTAGTCCGCCACGAACTTCTGGATTCCCTTGCGGGTCAGCTCGTGCTGCAGGTCGTACTGCTCCCACGGACGGTTCAGGTCAATGTTCTCGTAAGGAATCTCCTTGCCCACGGGCTTATAGCTGAAGTTCGCGTCCGGCAGCGGCATCCCCTGCTTCGCCCACTCTTCCAGCACCTTCGTCGGGACCGTCGCCAGCTCCGCGCCCACATGGAACGCATACATCAGGTGCTGCAAACTCCGGATGCTGGCCGCCAGTACATGCACGTGTCCGTCGCCCGGTGCGTACATGCGCTTGATGTTGCCGACCAGATCGACCCCGTTCTGGCCAATGTCGTCCAGCCGCCCCACAAACGGAGACACATACGCAGGCGCGCGCGTTCCCTTGGTCGCTCCATAGACCGCCGCCGCCTGCTGCTGCGAGAAGCACAGCGTAATGTTCACGCGAATGCCTTCCGCCACCGACTGCTTCGCGGCCTTCAGCCCCTCCGTGGTGCAGGGATACTTGATGTAGGCGTTCGGAATCCACGTACTCATGTCGCGGCCCTGCTTCAGCATTTCGTCCGCCGTCGAGTTCAGGTCGGCAAACACTTCAATCGAGACGCCCGCATCGCCCACCAGCGGAGAAATTGCGTTCACAATCTTCCGGTACTCGGCGCGCTCCTGCTCCGCGCTCAGCCGCTGGCCGGACTCCACCAGCCGCTTCACCTCAGGGTTCTTCGCAATCAGCGACGGATTCGTCGTCTGTCCATCCACAAAACCAATGAGCTGCTTGACCCGCTTGGTCTCCTCGGGATCGCCCCCGTCCACCAGAATCTTCGTCTTTGGTCGCTTCGCGTTTGAATCAGCCATGGCAGCAGTTCCTCCTTTATTTTAAGCAGTGAATTAGTAACCTGAAAATTCTTCCGTCCGGATATCGTCTTCGTCGGCCCCAGCCTTCACCAGCATCTGGCGCATGGCCGCCACCATCGCCGGAGGCCCCGCCAGATAATAGATCGGCCCTTGAAGGCTGGGCAGGTGGCTGGCCAGCAACTCTCCGCTGATAAGCCCCAGCTCGCCCTTCCACTCCCTCAGCGATTTCTCCATTCCCGTCATCGTCGCAATCAGGTGGAAGTTGGGGTTCCGCTCGACCGAACCCAACAGTATCTCCAGAAACGCCGTATCTTCCGGCCGCCGGTTTGAATAGAACAAATAGATTGGATGCGGGGCCTTGTCGTGCTCGGCCTGCCGCACGATGCTCAGGAACGGCGTGATCCCGATTCCGCCCGCCACCAGCACCGCCGGCTTGGCCGAATTCTTGTGCAGGGTCAGCGACCCGAAGGGGCCGTCGATTTTCACTTTGAGCCCCGGCGCGGCGTTGCGCAGCACGCGCTTGAAGGCCGTATCCCGCATCCGCGTGGCAATCATCAGATCATCGTCGAAGGGCGCGCTGGCAAGAGTATAGGCCCGCGTGTTGCCTTCCGCGTCCGTCTCCGAAGGATCCAGCAGAGTCAGATCAATCGACTGCCCCGCGCGGTACTCGAACCCCGCCGGCTTGGCGAAGTGAAATGCCATGGTGCCTTCGCAGATTTCCTCGCTCCTCGTGAGCTGAGTGGTGAAGCTGGTGTCGTCGGCCATGCTTGCTCCTCGTTCTAAGTCGGCCGGACAGCGGTCGAGCAGAGTGAAGTGGTGAAAGTCCCACATTCATAAGACTCTCGCACCCGTCATTAGGATACGCGCCTTTCACGCGCACGCTCTCCCGCCAGACGCGCCAACGCGGCCGAATCCATCAGGAAACGGCCGCGCCGCGCTCACGCTAAACGGCAATTGAGGAGGGAGGCCTCTACTTCTTCTTCATGCCCGATTTTTCAAGTTCCTTGGCCTGGTCAAGGTGTTTTTGCAGCACAGGCAGCGCGGCTTCGGCATAGGTCTTGATGGCGTCGTTCTGCGCGCCGGCGGCTTCCTTTTTGTACATGGCGATGACCTTGGTGTGTCCGGCTATCATTTCCCTGACGTAGCGGTGGTCAAAGGCCGATCCCTTCAGCTTCTGGAATGGGGCGATCATGGCCTTGTTGTGCGCCGTGTCAATTGCGTCCGGCACGCTCAGGTTGGCGGTCTGCGCGGCGGCGTGCAACTGGCTGAAGTCGTTCGTGTGGTCGGTCGCCAGCATCTGGGCGTAATCTTTCACGTCCTGCGAAGATGCGTTGTCCTGCGCGAGTTGACCGAGGTTGGCTTCCACCATGTCGATTTGCGCTGCGGTGTTCACAAACTGCTGGTCCGTCATGGTACTGGCTTTTTGCGCAAGCGCCGGAACAGCACACAAAGCCATGCAGCACAATACTGTAAGAATGCGTTTCATCTGATTTCCTCCCGTTGAGATTGCCTCTGCCAGGTAGGACGCGCGTGCGCGAGGCAGAATGGATTCAATCAGATGGATGGGTAAATACCCTAAGCGGGATGTCTTTGCAGCCTGCTTTGCCGCACAAGGCGGGGTTGGCAGCCGCCCTATCTCCCTAGCAGCCCCTTCAACAAGCTGCCGGCTTTCTTCTTCGGATCGGCATTTTGCCCCCCGAATTCGCTGCCCTTCGGCTTGAGCATTGCGCCCACGTCCGCGCGAATCACCGGGTCGGATGTAGTCCCCGCTATCGTCAACGGAATGCCGTCGCTTGCCGCGGTATGCAGCACCTTGCCCGCCACGCCTCCCAGCTTGACCATTGCGCTGTCCATCGCTTTCCCCACGCTACCGGACGTGTTCAGCTTCGCTAACATCTTGAAGTTGATCGCGCCCGAAGCCGCCACCGTCCCATGGCCGGTCGCCGTGCCAATCGCGGGGACATCGGCAAAAATGTTTTCAAGATCGGTCGATTGCGACGTCGAATCCACATCGGTGCGAAGCGTGCGGATCGCCGTCCCGCCGCCGCTGCCCCCGAGGCCGCCTTTCCCCAGCGACGCCAGCCCCTTGATCCTCGATCCCAAGTCAAAACCGGCCAGTTGCGTATTATCAATCTCCACCGGCCCCGCAATCCGGACCGCCGACGCCGGACCCGTAATCGCCAGGTTCGCGGTAATTGTGCCTCCGCGCAGCGACGACCCGCTGGGCAGCTTCACGCCCACCGCCGGAAGCAGCTCCTCCACTCCATCCACAGGCAGGCGCGGCGCGGAAAGGCGCAAATTGAGCGCCACAGCCTGGTCCGTCATCTGGTAAGTGCCCGTCAGATGGGCCGCCACCGACGCGGTATGAATGGCGATATCGGAGACCCGCCCCGTGCGGGCTCCCAAGTCACTCGTTATGGCAAAGTCCACATTCACCGGATGCGGCGCGGGAGACCCATGCGGCGACAGCTTCAGGTCCTTCGCCGCGATCTGCCCCGTGGCCTTCAGCGTCTTGCCGTCCGAGACGACCTTCCCGTGAATGTCAGCGATCATTGAGACGCCCTCTGCCGGAGTCACCGCGCCCGTCGCCACGGGATCGAAATGTTTTACCTCAAGCGAAGCATTCAGCGGAGTATTCACCGCGTTCGGCTGCGCCACCGGCCCTGCCGTCCCGTCCAGCTTCAGCGAGCCGTCTCCCGGCAGATCCGCCGTCATCTGGAACTCCATCGGCGTTGTGTAGGAAACGTGATGCACCGTCAGGTCCACATTGCTGTAGACAAACGGCTTGCTCGTCACCGGCGGAGACGAAACCAGGACCTTGCCGTTCCTGATCAGCAGCTCCCCAATCGAAACATCCGGCGTGCCACCCTTCTGCCCGTTCGCGGACTTCCCATTTTGCCCCAGGCTGGAAAAGTTCCACTGCCCGTCTGTCTTCTGAATCAACTGAATCTGCGGCGAGTTTGCGCGCAGCTTGTCGATGCGCACCTGATGGTGAAACAGCAGCGCCGGCACGCTCACGCCAATATGCAGCGACTTGGCCTGAAAGAAAGGATTCGTGCTGTAGGCCGGGTCGTCGGCAATCGAAACATTGTCCGCAACGAGGCTGCCCGACCACAGCGAAAAGTTCAGGTGCCCCAGTGTCACCTTGCGCCCCAGCGCGTTCGATATCTGCGCCTCAGCCGTGGGCCTGAACGTGTCCCCATTGATAAAGAGCGGCACGATAAACAGGATGATCAGGATGGCGATAATGATCCCGCCAACGATCTTTACCCAGAGCTTTCCCCACACCCCGCGCGCGCCGGCGCGCCGTGTTTCCGCATTTTCCAAATTGTCCGGCATGATCCCACCCCCGCTTCGGAGAACATCCATTCTAGGATGCTGCCCGGCTTTTCACCATTAGCAAATGCAAAACAAAGCTTTCCGTTTTCGCCCAACGAAGCGCATCCTATTGATTGTTATGAATATGACCAGACGCGAACGCTCTATCGTAAAAGGCATGATCGCCGGAATGGTCGGCGGCCTTGCCGGGGCCGGGGCAAAAATGCTGGCCGAGAAACTTTTCCCGCCCCGCGTGGACGGCCAGACCCCGCCGCCCGTAGCCCTCGTGCAGCAGGTGACGGGGCACGAACTATCCGACGAAAAGCGCGAGAAAGCCACGCAGCTCATCCACTGGGGATTCGGAGCAGCCGCCGGTGCTGTTTACGGGGCCGCTGTCGAGTTTGAGCCGTCGCTCGGCGCGTGGAAGGGCGCGGCCTTCGGCATCACGCTCAACAAAATGACCCACGAAACCGTGCTGCCAAGGCTCGGTCTCGCGCCCCCCAAAAACGAGCAGCCCACCCAGGAGCGCATCAGTGAATGGGTCTCGCACGCCGTCTACGGAATCTTCACCGACACCGTGCGGCGCGGCGTGCGGCGCGGCTTGGACTGAGTGCTGGCCGCACGGGCAACTGCTTCGCGTGGCCGCTCCCGTTGGCCGCGGATTTATGCACGGTCTTTCGCCCAGCAATTCCCCATCAATCCGGGTGCCTCATCCTTTCGCGTTGTCTTATCGCCGAAAGGGCGGGGAAAGCAGCCATTATTCCGTTTGACGTAATACTTCGCTCGTAATACCATCGCTTTGTGATCGTCAGCTTCAAGGACCCTGATACCCGCGATCTGTTCGAAACGGGGAAGAGCAGGCGTTGGCCGAATATCGTAAAAGTGGCAAAGCGCAAGCTCGATCAACTGGAGATTTCCGTTCATTTGACTGATCTGAAAGTGCCGCCCGGCAATCGGCTGGAAGCTCTCGCCGGAAGCCGGAAAGGGCAGCACAGTATCCGGATCAATGATCAGTACCGCATCTGCTTCCTGTGGCGAATGGATGGGGCGCACGAGGTGGAGATCACCGATTATCACTAACCCAATGGAGTGGCAGCCATGTTGAAAAGACCAAAGACGGGATGGAACCTTCAGAGGGTCACGACTTCTCCGGGCGAGATGTTGCAGGAAGAGTTCATGCTTCCGATGGGCATCAGCCAGAACCAGCTTGCATCGGACCTGCGCGTGCCTCCAGGTCGAATCAATCAGATCGTCAAGGGCAAGCGCGCCGTCACGTCAGATACGGCGCTGCGGCTGGCAAAGTACTTCGGCAACAGCCCGGAGTTCTGGCTGAACCTTCAGCAGATGTATGATCTCAGCAAGACGCGGCTCGAATCCGGCGAGCGCATCGAGCGCGAAGTAAGGGTGGGCAAGAGGATCGCGTAAGTGTTATTGCCTGATCCCTATTCCCTGTTAGCTATCGGCTATTGCCTGATCGCTGACCGCTGAGCGCTGAACGCTGTCCTCCGTCTCTTTCGTGATCTTTCTCAGCGAGACCCGGTCCACGCGCGCCCAGATCAGCCCGGTGGGAATAATGCTGAGATAGGTCACGATGAGCAGCACGGCGGATGAGCCGAGCGCCGGCTCCTTCGCCACCCCGAAGAGCAGTTGGAGCGCAACGGCAATTCCGGCAATTTGGGTGAACCAGCCCACGACCGGCAACTGCGTCACGCTCGCCGCCATGCCCACGGCCATCAGAACGAAAATCTGGGACACGGTCATGAAGTGCAGCGGAGGCGAATCCACAAACGCGCGCAGGCTCACCAGATACGCGCCCGCAATCAGCCCCCACATAAACAACGACAGCAGCAGCGCGTTCAACACATCCCGCAGCGAGCCGAGCATCTCCAGCCCATCGCGAAACGCCGCGATCTTCGTGGCCGCCGAATGCCCAAAGCTCTCAGAAAGCTTGCCGAGCACCTTCTCCGCGCCCGACGCCACCGCATTTCCGCTCAGGCGAATGATGGTGGCGAAAATCGCCAGCACCGCCGTTCCCACCAGCCCCACGATCGCAATGTGCCGCAGCAGTTCGGGATGCGGAAGCGATGCGCGGTCCGGCGCAAAGATCAATACCGTCGAGAACAGCAGAGCCATGGCGGCGAGATCAAACATGCGCTCGACCACATACACCGCTACCTGCGAGCTGAGCGGGAGCCGGATGCGCCGCGCCACCAGATAAGGCCGCATCAGGTCCGCCGGGCGCCCCAACAGCGCGACTCCCGTGTAGCCAATAATTTGCGCGCCCAGCACGTCGAACCATCCCCGACTGAACAGGCCGATCTTCGCGGCGGGCTTCAGAAACAGAACCCAGCGCATCGCGCGCACCACGTAGCCAAGCGAAATGAGCGCCACACCCAACCCGATTAAGCCCCAGCTCGCCAGCTTGAGTTGCTGAACAAAAACGGTCCAGTTGAAGTGAAAACGGTTTTGCGCGTAAACACCCAGCGCCACTAGAGCGGCCGTCACCACCAGATACACGACCCAGGTCTTCTTCTTCACGCCGTCCGCTCCATCCCTTATTTGCTTGCCACCTGAGTCAGCGCGTGCGCCCGGCGTGCGGCCACGCGGCGGTTGAATTCATGAATCACGCGCGCCACATACTGCCGCGTCTCGCGATACGGCGGAATGCCGTGCCAGTGGTCCACCGCCGCCGGTCCCGCGTTGTAGGCGGCCAGCGCCAGCGCCAAATTCTCGTGATACCGCTTCAGCAGATTATCCAGATACGCCGTTCCGCCGCGAATGTTCTGCCCGGGCGCAAAGGCGTTGTCCACTCCCAGCCTGGCTGCCGTTCCCGGCATAAGCTGCATCAGACCCTCGGCCCCGGCGCGGCTCACCGCGTGGGGATCGCCCGCGCTCTCCGCCCGCACCACACTGGCCAGCAGATCGGCATTCAGGTCATGCTGTTCGCCCGCGCTTGCCAGCATCTGGTGAAGCTCCGTCGGGGTGAGCGTTTCGTCAGCTTTGTCATTGGTCTCCGGCGCGGCGGGTTTTTCGGGGGCCACTTTCGGCAGCTTCACAAACTCGCTGGAGGCGATCTGTTCCGGAGCGACTTCAATAAAATTCTTCCCGCCCGCATCCATATAAAGCCGCACCCGGCTGCCCACCGGGACCCCCGCCGGAGCGCGATGGTCGCAGACCAGGTCGTAGCCGTTCCTCAGCGTCACCCGCTCGGCGGCATGGGCGGAAACCGACGCAAGCGCGGCAACGGCCAGCAGCGCCAGCAACCCCCATCCGAATGTGCGACAAAACGCCCGCATCAGGCCAAACATACCATTTCTTTTCAATGCGTGGATTCCCCTGCTGACTG
>DASTXK010000105.1:0-7602 GCA_035765555.1 Acidobacteriaceae bacterium | reverse complement strand
GTGACGAAGCACAATTATCTGGTGACGCGGGCAGAGGACATCGCTCCGGTGATTCGCGAGGCGCTGATGGTGGCGCAGGCGGGCAGGCCGGGGCCGGTGCTGGTGGACATTACGAAGGACGCGCAGCAGGGGACGGCGGAGTTTGATTTTGAGGCCGCCGCGCCGAGGCCGCATCGTCCGCACCCCATGCTGCGAGCGGAGAACGATTCGGTGCTGAAGGCCGCGGAGATGATTCGCGCGGCGAAGAAGCCGGTGATTCTGGCCGGGCATGGAGTAATCCGTTCAGAAGCGCGCGAGCAGTTGACCGCGCTGGCCGAGCGGATGCAGATTCCAGTGGCTTCAACGCTGCTGGGGCTGGGGGGATTTCCGGCGTCGCATCCGCTGTCGCTGGGCATGATGGGCATGCACGGCGAGGCGTGGGTGAACCACGCGATTCAGAACGCAGATCTGCTCATCGCCTGCGGGATGCGCTTTGACGACCGCGTGACAGGGTCGCTCGCGACTTACGCGGTGAACGCGAAGAAGATTCATATTGAGATTGATCCGGCGGAGATCAACAAAAACGTGAAGGTGGATGTGGCGCTGATTGGCGATCTGGCTGAGGTGCTGGAGTCGGTGCTGCCGCATCTTTCGGCGCGCAAAAGCTCGGCGTGGGTGAAGGAAGTGAACGCGATGAAAGGCGAGTGCGCGGTGCGGGATATTCAGAACCTGCCTGACACTGGGCATCTTTACGCGGCGCACGTGATGCATGATCTTTGGCGTGCGACGAACGGCAAGGCAATTGTCGCGACCGACGTGGGCCAGCACCAGATGTGGGAGGCGCAGTATTACAAGCATGAAGACCCGCGCACGCTGATTACTTCCGGAGGGTTGGGGACGATGGGCTTTGCGCTGCCCGCGGGCATTGGCGCGAAGGTGGCGCGTCCGGACAAAGAAGTGTGGGTAATCGCCGGAGACGGCGGTTTCCAGATGACCTCGCCGGAGCTATCGACGATTGCGCAGGAGAACCTGGACATCAACATCGCGATTGTGAACAACGGCTATCTGGGCATGGTCCGGCAGTGGCAGGAATTTTTCTACGACAAGAACTATGAGTCGTCGCCGATATTGAGTCCGGATTTTGTGAAGCTGGCCGAGGCGCATGGGATTCCCGGCGCGACGGTGCGGACGCGGGCCGAGGTGTTGCCTGCGGTGCAGGCGTCGCGGGAGCGCAAGGGGCCGTTCGTGATTAATTTCCTGGTGGAGAAGGAAGATTCGGTTTATCCGATGATTCCGGCGGGGAAGGCGCTGCATGAGATGATTCGGCGGCCGGGGCATAATCCGCTGATTGAGACGGCGCAGGATGCCTGACGGCAGGGGAAAGGGTGAAGGGGAAAGGGTAAAGGCCGAAGGCCCTGGATTCCTCATCATCCGCGTTTGTTGTTCATAGCTTAAAGAGAGAAAGTAACTGTATGCTGCACACATTTGTAGCTCTTGTGGAAGATAAGCCGGGCGTGTTGACACGGGTGGCGTCGCTGTTTCGGCGGCTGAATATCAATATTGTCTCGCTCACGGTGGGGCGGTCGGAGAAACAGGGCACGTCGCGGATGACGATTGCCGCGGAGGCTTCGCCGACGGCGGGTCATCGCATCATGGCCAGCCTGTACAAGCTGGAAAACGTGCTTCAGGTGGATGACATCGGGCAGTATTCGAGCGTGAGCCGCGAGCTGGCGCTGATTAAGGTTGCGGCGACGCCACAGACGCGCTCGCATATTTTCGAGCTTGCCGAGGTTTTCCGCGCGCGCATTGTGGACCTCGCGCCGGAGTCGCTGATGATCGAGATTACTGGCGTCGAGAGCAAGATTGAAGGACTTATTCAGGTGCTGAACGAGAGCGAGGACCGCATTCTCGAGATTTCGCGCACCGGGCGCATGGTGATGCGGCGCGGCGAGCACACTAGCCGCGTGCTGGACGCGATGCGCGTGGCGGGAGTCGAGACGAAAGACGAGGCGGAGGAAGAGATCGTCGAAATTGCCGCCGAGGAGCAGGTTTGAGTAGGTGGCTGTGTTCCCCACTCAAGCAAAAGCGCTTGAGTGGGCCACCGTCAGAAACAAACCGCAGGTCCTTCGACTGCGTTTGGAGCGAAAGACGCTCCAAACTTCGCTCAGGATGACATTCTAAATTTTGCAGGATATTTCATACAGAAAGCACAGAGGAAACGAAATGCCGAAGACGTATCACGATCAGGATGCGGACCTGTCCATCATCCAGAAGAAGAAAGTAGCGATTATTGGTTATGGTTCGCAGGGCCATGCGCACGCGCTGAACCTGAAGGACTCGGGCGTGGAAGTTCGCGTTGGCCTGCCTGCGACGAGCAAGTCGATTGACAAGGCGAAGAAGGCGGGCCTTGAAGTGAACTCGGTGAGCGATGCGGCGGCGTGGGCCGACGTCATCATGATTCTGACGCCTGACCACTCGCAGGGCGAGACCTACGCGAAGGAGATTGCTCCGAACCTGAAGGCGGGCAAGACGCTGATGTTTGCGCACGGGTTCAGCATCCGGTTTGGCGCGATTGAGCCGCCGAAGGACGTGGACGTTTCGATGGTCGCGCCAAAAGCGCCCGGGCATCGCGTTCGCGAAGTGTTCTCCGAAGGCGGCGGCACGCCGGGCTTGGTGGCGGTGCATCAGGACGCTTCCGGCAAGGCGCTGGAGACGGCACTTTCCTACGCGAAGGGCATTGGCTGCACGCGGGCTGGAGTGATCCAGACGACATTTGCCGAGGAGACGGAGACGGATCTGTTCGGTGAGCAGGCGGTGCTGTGCGGCGGAACATCGGCGCTGGTGAAGGCCGGATTTGAGACGCTGGTGAACGCCGGGTATCAGCCGGAGATTGCGTACTTCGAGTGCCTGCACGAGCTGAAACTGATTGTGGACCTGATGTATCGCGGCGGGCTGGCGTTCATGCGGTACTCGATTTCCGACACGGCGGAATACGGCGACTACACGGCGGGCCCGCGCATTGTGACGGACGAGACGCGCGCCGAGATGAAGAGACTCCTGACGGAAATCCAGAACGGCACGTTCGCCAAGAAGTGGATTGAGGAGAACAAGACGGGACGCAAGCACTTTGCGGAAATGCGCAAGGACGAAGCGGACCATCCGATTGAGGAAGTCGGCAGCCGGTTGCGGTCGGCCATGCCGTTTCTTGATCCTGTCACGGTGAAGGACGGAAAGCCGCAGACGGAAGTAGCGACGGCGTAGTCTGTACGGCGGTCAAAAGACCGCCCGTCCGGATTGTTCTGTTTTTGTGAAAAGCGAGTCTATGGTTTTGTATGCTTCGCTTTCTGCTCCCCCTGGTCCTCGTTGTGTCGCCTGCGCCACTGTTGATGGCGCAGGCAAGTTTGCAATGCCAGATGCGGCCGCAGTCGCTGAAGGCCATGCTGCATTGCTTTCGGCCGCTGCTGGTCTTTAGCCCTTCGCCCACGGACGCGAGGCTGAAGAAACAGAGCGGGATTCTGGACCGGGCGGCGGACGACATGATGGACCGCTTTGTGATGCTGACGCCGGTGGTTCCGGATGCGAAGAAGTACGCGACGCCGCTGGACACGCCGTACATCGTGCTGAAGCAGGATGTGATGCGGGCGATTCGGAAGCGGTTCCATGTTCCGCGCGACCGGTTTGAGGTGCTGCTGCTGGACGAGAACGGGCGGGTGCGGCTGCGCAGCCGCAAGCCGATTGATATCACCCGGCTGAACACGCTGATTGACACGTGGCCGGAGCGGCAGATTGAAATGACGCGACGCGGCGCGAACTGACGGGGCCTGTGGAACGCGGCGGCGGCGCATCGGGTACCATCACGAGAGAGGCCTGTTTATGACTACCGCCAGTTCCACTTCCACGCTGGACCCGGCCGAGGCGAACCCGACTCCTGTTTCCGAAATTATTGAGGCGCTGAAGCGCGTTGCTCCGCTGCACGGCATGGAAGAGAGCGAGCTTCGCTGGCTGGCGACGCGCGGCATTGAGCGCAAGATTGCGGCCGGGACCACGCTGTTCCACCAGGGCGATGCCGCCGACCGCATGATGATCCTGCTGAAGGGCGAGGCCCATGTGCGGCGGGAGCGTGGCGGGCCAGCGGCGCTGTTCATCGGGCGCACGGGGCTGATTACGGGACTGCTTCCCTTCTCGCGCATGAAGACCTACGGCGGCCACGGCTATGCCGTCACGGACGTGTGGTGGCTGGAGTATCCGCGGGAGATGTTCGCGGAGATGATGGCGGAAGTGCCGTCGATGGCGCAGCGTTGCGTCAGCGTGCTGCTGGACCGGGTGCGCGAGATTACGCGGCTGGAGCAGCAGGCGGAGAAGTTGAACGCGCTGGGCAAGCTGGCCGGCAATCTGGCCCACGAGATGAACAATCCAGCGTCGGCGGCGCAGCGGGCCGCGTCTGGCCTGTTGGATGAGCTGCGCGTCTACGGACACGAGAAGTATCGGATGGGCGGGCTGTGTCTGGATGAAGAGCATCTGCTGCAGATTCGCGACTGGCAGGATTCGGTGCGCGGGCAGCGCAAGCTGCTGGCTGCTGGTTCGGTGGGCGGGGCGGCGCGCGAAGACGGCGTGCAGGCCTGGCTGAAGACGCGCGGCGTGGAGCAGACGTGGAAGATTGCTCCCGAGCTTGCGGAACTTGGCGTAACAGCCAGCCAGCTTGAGCCGCTGGGCGAGTTCCTCGATGCGGAGGCCCTCGGCGTGGTGCTGGGGCAGTTCGCGTCGTCGCTGCGGGCCGAGCGCATTGCTGAGGCCATGCTGGACTCGACGGCGCGGATCTTCGATCTGATTCGTGCCATCAAGGACTACTCTTACATGGATCAGGCGCCGATTCAGGACGTGGATGTGCGGCAGGCGCTGGAGAACACGCTTACCATGCTGCAATCGCGGCTGGCAAATGTGGACGTTGAAAGGGACTACGAGCCGGAGTTGCCGGCCATTGCCGCCTACGGCAGCGAACTGAATCAGGTGTGGATGTCGCTGCTGGAAAACGCTCTGGACGCCGTCGAGGATCGGGGCCGCATCAAGCTGGTGGCGCGGCGGTCGGGTGACATGCTGCTGATCGAGGTCTGGGACAACGGGCCGGGAATTCCGAAGGAGATTCAGGACCGCATCTTCGAGCCGTTCTTCACCACCAAGCCCACAGGCAGCGCACTGGGGCTGGGGCTGGACACGGCGCAGCGCATTGTGCGGCGGCACCGCGGGTTCATCCATGTGCAGTCGGAGCCGGGATCAACGTGCTTCGAAGTTCGGCTGCCGGTGGACCAGTTGCAGGCGTACTGAGAGATAAGGGGAATTTTCCTTTTCCCTACGCTTTCCTCACATGAGTGACAATCGTCACATTTTGCGGCGCTCATACCTTCTAGGCTAAATAGTCGAGGCGCAAGTAATGCCCCCGACTGGAAGAGGCATGGTATGAGGGCAGCGAGAAGTGACAAAAGCCGTTGGTTCATATTTCTTATCGTCACAGCGCTGATTACGGTAGCGAGCATGGTGGGCGCTCCCGCGTTTGCCGCGAATTCATCCAAGACATCCAAAGCGCCGGCAGTGGCCGATGTCGCGCGTGATCCTTCGGACCTTCCGCCGCCTATAGGCAGCCGGGCTCCTGCCGTGGTGCAGGTGAAGCTCGTAGCGCGGGAAGTGATTGGACAACTGGATGGCGCGACGGGCACGACCTATCGCTATTGGACTTTCAACGGCAAAGTTCCGGGGCCGTTTATTCGCGTGCGTCAGGGGGACACGGTTGAGATAACGCTGCAGAACGACAAGTCGGACATGATGGTCCACTCCATCGATCTGCACGCGGCGCTAGGACAGGGTGGTGGGGCCGCTCTCTCGCAGGTCCCTCCGGGACAGACGAAGACGTTTTCGTTTCAGGCGACCACGCCCGGACTTTACGTCTATCACTGCGGCACTCCGATGGTGGCCGAGCACATTGCCAACGGCATGTATGGGCTGATTCTGGTGGAGCCCGCGGGCGGCCTGCCGCATGTGGACCATGAGTACTACATCATGCAGGGGGAGATGTACACGACCGCGCCCAAAGGGAAGCCCGGACTGCAACAGTTCAGCGCGCCAAACCTGATGCAGGAGAATGCTCAATACTATGTCTTTAATGGCTCGGTGGAGGCCGCGAGCAAGCAGTTTCCGATGCATGCGGATGTGGGCGAAACGGTCCGCATATTCTTTGGGAACGCGGGGCCGAATGCCACGGCTTCCGAGCACATGGTCGGCGAGATCTTCAGCAAGGTCTACACGCTGGGGTCACTGACTTCGCCGCCGGTGACGGGAATCCAGACCGTAACGGTGCCTCCGGGAGGCGCTGCTGTTCTGGAATTGAAAGCGTCCATGCCGGGCAAGTTCGCCATGATGGACCACGCCATTGCGCGCATGGAAAAAGGGATGCTCGCGGTGCTCGATGTGAAGGGCCAGCAGAACACGGCCCTGATGCATGATGGGCCGACTCCGCTGCCCGCGGGTCAAAAGGAGATCAGCGCGATCACTCCAGCGGACATGAAGATGGAGTTTGAGGCCGCGCCCACGATGGCGGGAGCGCCCACGGGAGCCGGAGAAATGGCGGGGATGGCGGCCATGGCGAACGCATCCGATGCCGATACGGGAGTGGCGGCGCCAAAATTCGATTTGAAGGCGGCCATCCATTCGGACCACAGCCTGGTGGGGTGCATGACGCTGCTGGGCGATGGAAGGGTGATGCTGAAGGTCTTCCACTCGCAGAAGGTCTACCGGCTTGAGGCGCGGCCGCTGTTGTTCTCCGCTAACGCTAACCGGCTGGTGCATGTGAGCGGATATCGCGGCACCGTGCTTACCCAGGAAGACCCGGCGATGCCGAGCTTCGCGGTGGATGAAATGGACGTGTTGGCTCCGAATTGCGCGACGCCGATTTCGGCGGCGGAGATTCGAGAGCAACTGGCTCCGCCGACGGCGCCGGTGGGCGGTGTGGTGAACATGGGGCACATGTCCTTTGTACCGGCCACGATCACGATTAACGCCGGCGAGCAGGTGGTCTGGAAGAACACCTCGGACCTCTACCATGACGTGGTCGATGATCCGGCCAGGGCCGTGAACGTGATGGACGTGAGCCTGCCGCTGGGCACGGCTCCGTTCGCCTCGCGCTCGATGGCTCCCAATACCGTCTACGCGCATGTGTTCGACAAGCCGGGCGTGTATCACTACGTCTGCGTGCTGCATGAAACGAGCGGGATGAAAGGGACCGTGATCGTAAGGGAAGGGCCGCTGGTTGCGAGGTCGGGGAAGTCCTTGGGCCAGGGGATGGGGCAATAGCCTGGGAAAGGGGCCGGAGACCAAGAACCGGGAACAACGGCAAAAATTCTTGTTTTGCGCTGTAGTTCATTGATTCTATTATGTTTTCAGGAAATCAGCGGTATAGTTCATTGATTCTATTAGGTTTTCAGGAAAATTTATTGGGGTTGAACGGCCTTTCGGAAGGATTCGATCGATCCCGCAAACGTGTTTGAACATGATTGGCTCCTTGTGTGGGTGGGAATGAAAAGGGACCGCGGCTGGCGGTCCCTTTTGGTTTCTTCTCTACTATTTCTAGTTTAT
>DASTXK010000104.1:0-2017 GCA_035765555.1 Acidobacteriaceae bacterium | reverse complement strand
CGGCTGACCGCGGGGATTTTCGGTGCGGCGTGGTCGCTGGCCTGCTATCTGGTAGTTCCGGTGCTGGCCGCCGAAGGTATTGGCCCTTCGGATGCCTTGGCGCGATCAGCGGAGTTGTTCACGCGGACCTGGGGTGAGCAGCTTAGCGGCGGCTTCAGCTTTGGGCTGATCTTTACGCTGCTGGCGTTGCCGGGAGTGCTTTTCATCTATTTCGCCACAGGCATGGGGCAGCACGCGATGCTGATTGGATTCGGGCTGGCGGTCGCGTACTGGCTGTTGCTCTCAGTAGTGAGTTCGGCGGCGAAGGGTGTTTTCATCGCGGCGCTTTATCACTACGCGCGAACAAGAGAGGCGACGGGCGGTTTCAGCCTGGACGATTTGGCTGGGGCCTGGCGTCCCAAGTCGCCATATATGGTGGGATGAATGGAGAGCAGTTGGAGCGCGGGGTGGAAAAAATTTATGGCGCTCTGGTGGACTAGGGTTGTGATGCTGCGTTAACGTTTTCTGAGGGCTTTCCAAGTTTCCGGCGCGCCGCCCACGAGGCGGGCCATGGGACAAGCCTGACCAATCCGCTCGACCCACTGGAGTCAGCCGATGAAGAAGAAGAGTGGTTCTCCTCCGAATGCGCCTATGGAAGAAGCGGCGGCGCATGATCCTTCCGAGATATTAGGTAGATTTTCGCGGCGATCATTTCTCACACAGCTAGGCGCGGCGGGAATTGCGGCCACGGCGGTTCCGATTGCTCATGCGGCGGGCGTAGATCAGGCCGTTGCTCCCGAGGCCAGGACAGCAGAGCACGCGCCGGGGGCGGTTCCGGTTACGCTGCGCGTGAATGGGCAGACGCACAGGCTGATGCTGGAGCCGAGAGTGACGCTGCTGGACGCGATTCGCGACCACCTTAAAATGTTTGGCACGAAAAAGGGCTGCGACCACGGGCAGTGCGGCGCGTGTACTGTCCATGTGAATGGGCGGAGAGTGAACTCGTGCCTGAGTTTCGCTGTGATGCACCAGCATGACGAGATCACGACCATCGAGGGGCTGGAGCAGAACGGCGCGCTGCATCCGATGCAGCAGGCGTTTCTCGAACATGATGGCTTCCAGTGCGGGTACTGCACGTCCGGGCAAATTATGTCCGGAGCGGCGCTGATGAAGGAGCCGATTGGGCCGTCGGATGACGATGTGCGTGCGGCGATGAGCGGAAACATCTGCCGGTGCGGAGCCTACAAAAATATTGTCGCGGCGGTGCAGCAGGCGCGAGGAACTGGCGCAGGTTAGGCGGCGGGATTCGCTTCCCACCCTTGCCGGCAAAAGGCGCCGTCAAGGATGGGGCACCCAGTATGTAGTCCTCTGACGCGGTGGGATTCGAGGTAGTGCTTATGCGGGCTTTTCAATTTACGCAGGCGAAGACGGTGGATGCGGCGCTCGATCCGGGGTCGCGGTTTTTGGCCGGGGGCACCACGCTCATCGACCTGATGAAGCTGGATGTGGAAACGCCGGAGCGGGTGGTGGACATCAATCCGCTGCCGCTGGCGCGCGTGGAGGCTACGCCGGACGGCGGGCTGAAGATTGGCGCGCTGGTGCGGAACAGCGATCTGGCGGTGCATCCCGAAGTGAAGGCGCGGTATGCGGTGCTTTCCGAGGCGCTGCTTTCGGGGGCCTCTCCGCAGTTGCGGAACATGGCGACGACGGGCGGCAATCTGTTGCAGCGGACGCGCTGCTACTACTTTCGCGATACGGCGTATGCGTGCAATAAGCGGCAGCCGGGGTCGGGCTGTTCGGCGACGGACGGCTACAACCGCATTCACGCGGTGCTGGGCGGCAGCGAGCATTGCGTGGCGACGCACCCCTCGGACATGGCGGTGGCCATGATGGCGCTGGAGGCGGTGGTCCACGCGCGCAAGGACAAACGCGAGCGGCGGATCGCGCTGGATGATTTGTATCTGCTGCCGGGGACGACTCCGGACAAGGAGAATGTGCTGGAGCCGGGCGAGCTTATCACCTACGTCACGCTTCCCAA
>DASTXK010000103.1:0-5957 GCA_035765555.1 Acidobacteriaceae bacterium | reverse complement strand
GAAGGGAGCGTTGGGTAAAGATGAGTTTGCTTGAAGTTCGCGATCTGCACGCAAATGTGGAGGGCAAGGAGATCCTTAAGGGCATCAACCTTGTCGTGAATCCGGGAGAAGTGCATTCGATCATGGGGCCGAACGGGTCGGGGAAAAGCACGCTGGCGGCGGTGCTGGCTCGGCGCGAGGGCTACGAAGTCACCAAGGGTGAGGTACTTTTCCATGGCAAAGACCTGCTGGAGATGAAGCCTGAAGACGTGGCCTGTGAAGGGCTGTTCCTGGCGTTTCAATATCCGGTGGAGGTTCCGGGAATCAGCAATGCGTATTTTCTGCGCGCGGCACTGAATGCGCAGCGGAAGTATCGCGGCGAGGACCCGCTGGACGCGATCGATTTTCTGCCGCTGCTGAAGGAAAAGATGCGGCTGCTGGAAATGGATGAGACGTTCCAGAGCCGGTCAGTGAACGAAGGATTTTCGGGCGGCGAAAAGAAACGCAATGAGATTGTGCAGATGGCGGTGCTGGAGCCCACGCTCGCGATTCTGGACGAGACGGACTCCGGGCTGGACATTGACGCGCTGAAGATTGTGGCCAACGGCGTGAACGCGATGCGGCGCGAAGACCGCTCGATGATTCTGGTGACGCACTATCAGCGGCTGCTCGACTACATCGTTCCGGATTTCGTCCATGTGCTGGCTAACGGCAGGATTGTCAAGTCCGGCGGGCCGGAGTTGGCGCTGGAGTTGGAGCGCGAAGGTTATGGATGGGTCGAAGAGGCCCTGGCCGCAAAGTAAGGAGGAACGCTTGAGCACAGTGACGGAAGCGACAGGATTGGGCAACTACCTGGAAGCGTTCAGCGAAATGCGGCAGCGCACATCGCACCAGCCGCAGTGGCTGCAGACCTTGCGCGAGGACGCCTTCGGGCAGTTCTGCGATATGGGATTTCCCACGCTGAAAGATGAAGCGTGGCGGTTCACGACCGTCGCGTCGATCGCGCGCGAGAGCTTTCGCCAGCCCGAAGCCGCATCCACGAAGTTGACGCTGGAAGACCTGAAGCCATTTCTTATTCCAGACTCGAACTGCCGGCTGGTGTTTGTGAATGGGCGGTACGCGGCGGAGCTTTCCGATTGCGGATCGTTGCCGGCGGGAGTAACGGCCGGGAGTCTCGCGGCTGAAATTGAACGCGATCCTGCGGCGCTGGAAGCGAGCCTGGGGCGACATCTGGCGCTGGGGAGCGATTCGTTTTGCAGCCTGAACACGGCGTTTCTTGAGGATGGGGCATACGTCCGCATCGCGAAGGGAACGGTGCTGGCCTCGCCGATTCATCTGCTGTTTGTTTCGACGGACTCGGACGTGCCGGTGATGGCGCATCCCCGCAACCTGATTCTGGCCGGACCGAACACGCAGGCCGATGTGGTCGAAGAGCACGTGTCGCTGGGCGATGCGAAGCTGTTCTCCAATACCGCGACGGAACTTGTGGCGGAAGAAAACGCTGTCGTCGCGCACCACATGATTGAGCGCGAAAACCGCAACAGCTTCCATATTTCCACGCTCCAGATGCAGCAGGAGCGAAACTCGAACGTGAGCTCGCACTCGGTGCTGATAGGCGGAGCGCTGGTGCGGAACAATGTGCATCCGGTATTGGCGGGCGAAGGCGGCCTGTGTCTCATCAACGGGTTGTTCCTTGGTGAGGACAGCCAACACCTGGACAACTATATGCTGGTGGACCATGCCAGCCCGCATTGCAGCAGCCATCAGTTCTATAACGGGATCCTGAGCGGAAAATCGCACGGAGTATTCCACGGCCGCATCATTGTGCAGAAGGACGCGCAGCAGACGGACGCGAAGCAGACCAACCGCAATCTGCTGCTTTCCGATGATGCGCAGATTGACACCAAGCCGCAGTTGGAAATCTACGCCGATGACGTGAAGTGTACGCACGGCGCGACGATTGGGCAGCTTGATGAGAACGCGCTCTACTACCTGCGCTCGCGCGGGTTGGATGAGGCGTCGGCTCGCGAGCTGCTGTTGTTCGCCTTTGCCGGAGAGTGTACCGGGCGCATCCGGTCGGTTCCGATTCGCGAGCATGTGGAGCAGCTTGTTCGCCAGTCGCTGCCGGAAAGCACGTCCAGCGACGGCACCGGAGAGGGCCCAGAACGACATTGGGAGGAGATTGGATGAGCACTGCCACAGCCGAAGTCGTTGCTGGGTTTGATGTGAAAAAGGTGCGGGCGGATTTCCCGATCCTGAGCCGCCAGGTTCACGGACTGCCGCTGGTGTATCTTGACAACGCCGCCACCACGCAGAAGCCTCAAGCAGTTATCGACACGTTGACTCGCTACTACACGGAAGAGAACGCGAACATCCATCGCGGCGTGCATCAGCTTTCGCAGATCGCGACCGATGCCCACGACGCGGCGCGGCGGACGGTGCAGCGTTTTCTGAACGCGGCCGACCCGGCGGAGATCATCTTTACGCGGGGCGCGACGGAGTCCATCAACCTGGTCGCGCAGACCTACGGGCGCGCGCACGTGGGCGCGGGCGACGAGATCGTCATTACCGCGATGGAGCACCACTCGAACATTGTTCCGTGGCAGATTCTTTGCGAAGAGAAGGGCGCGCGGCTGCGGATTGCGCCCATCAACGACGCGGGCGAGTTGCTGCTGGATGAGTTCGACGCGCTGCTGAATGCGAAGACCAAGCTGGTGGGCGTGGCGCACATCTCCAACGCGCTGGGAACGGTGAACCCCATCGCGCAGATCGTCGAGATGGCGCACAGCAAGGGGATTCCGGTGCTGGTGGATGGCGCGCAATCGGTGCCGCACCTGCCGGTGGACGTGCAGGCGCTGGGGTGCGATTTCTATGCCTTCTCCGGACATAAGATTTATGGGCCGACCGGCATTGGCGTGCTTTATGGCAAGCGCGCGTTGCTGGAAGCGATGCCTCCCTGGCAGGGCGGCGGAGACATGATCCGCTCGGTGACGTTTGAGAAGACACTGTACAACCAGCTTCCTTTTAAATTTGAGGCGGGCACGCCGGACATAGCTGGAGCCATTGGTCTGGGCGCGGCGCTGGATTACCTCTCTGGCATTGGCATTGAGAACGCGCTGGCGCACGAGAAGGCGCTGCTCGATTACGGGACCAAGGCGCTGGAGGCGATTCCCGGGTTGCGGCTGATCGGCACGGCGAAGGAGAAGGCCGGAGTGCTTTCCTTTGTGATGGAGAACATTCATCCGCATGATATTGGAACGATTCTCGACCAGCAGGGGATCGCCATTCGCACCGGACATCACTGCGCCCAACCTCTGATGCATCGCTTCGGGATTCCGGCGACGGCGCGAGCGTCGCTGGCGGTCTACAACACGACGGCGGACCTTGACGCGCTCGTCGGGGGGATTCACAAGCTCAAGGAGGTTTTTGCCTGATGGCGGAGCTTCGAGAGCTTTACCAGGAAATTATTCTGGAGCACAGCAAGACCCCGCGAAATTTTCGTCCGATGGAAGGGGCGAACCGCCAGGCGGAAGGCTACAACCCGCTTTGCGGCGACCACTACACGATTTTTATGGACGTGGCGGACGAGTCGATCCGCGATATTTCGTTTCAGGGCTCGGGGTGCGCCATCTCTAAAGCTTCAGCTTCGATGATGAGCCAGGCGCTGAAGGGCAAAACCAGGCAGGAAGCAGAAAAGCTGTTCGAGCAGTTCCATCGCATCGTAACGGGCGAGGCGGGCGGCGACACAAGCGCGCTGGGCAAACTCGAAATCTTTGCGGGCGTCGCGAATTTTCCCACGCGCATCAAGTGCGCCACGCTCGCATGGCACACGCTGCAAGCCGCGCTGCGCGGCGAGCAGGTGGCGTCCACAGAATAAGTTCAGAGGGAGGAACCATGCCTCAACAGATTGTCGCGCTGACCCGCGACTGCAAGGTCACGGAAATTCCCGCAGGATCGCTGCATATGCTGAGCGCGGGAACGCCGGTCATCATTACGCAAAGCCTGGGCGGCAGCTACACCATCACGGTTGGTTACGGCCAACTGATGCGGGTGGACGCGAAGGACGCGGACGCGCTTGGGTTTGAGGCGGCGGAGCAGCCGGATTCGGCGAACGAGTTCAGTGAGAAGTCGGTGTGGGACCAGCTCAAGCTGGTGTACGATCCGGAGATTCCGGTGAACATTGTGGATTTGGGGCTGGTCTACTCCTGCCAGATCACAGAAGAGGACGGCAATCACAACATCGACATCACCATGTCGATGACGGCGCCCGGATGCGGCATGGGCGATGTGCTGAAGTCTGACATTGAGGAAAAGCTGAAGCCGCTGCCGACCGTCAAAAACGTCCATGTGGAAGTGGTGTTCGATCCGCCGTGGACTCCGATGATGATGTCGGAAGCGACCCGCCTGCAGTTGGGTCTGGATTACTGAACAGGTAGCTGCGCGGAAACGGCCTCCGCTTCCGTCGCCGCCACGCGCTCACCCACCAGTGAGATTGCTCCCAGATGTTCGCCATATTTGTGGAAGAGGCGGCGCATGGCGAGAATTCGTTTGCCCAGCGCTGGATTCGTGGCCGCGCGGAACGCGATTCGGGAAGCGCCGGCGATCCCTTCGTCGCGCAGCAGGCGGGCGGGCTCAAGCAGATGCATGGGCGCGGTCCCAATCCACGTGACTCTCAATCCATTTTCCTGGAACAGCCGCACCCATTCATGTGGACAGAGCGGCTGCACGCCCACATGAATTTCCTTTGACATGTCCGCCTGAATTTGCTGGCGCAGGCTGGCGGATATGTCGTCGGGAAGCAGGCATAGTTCCTGAATGCCGTAGCGTCCGCCGGTTCGCAACAGCCGGCTCGCTTCCGCGATAATGCGCGATTTTTGTTGCGGCTGCTGCATGCTCAACAGCGCTTCGCTGTAGACCACGGTGGCACACGCCGCGGGCAAACCGGAGTCTTCCGCGCCCCCCTGCACAACGTTGCTGGCAGCGAATTTCCGCCGCATGAGCGCGGCGGCGGCCGGGTCGCGCTCCACCGCGCAATAGGAGTCCGGGTGGCGCTTCAAAACTATTTTGGCAGTTGCGCCCATGCCGGGTGCGAACTCAACCACGTCATCCCCGGGGCCAATGGCCAGAGTGTCAATCATCTTGCGCGTAAGCTCAATGCCGCCGGGACGGAGCACGCGCTTGCCCACGCGCGCCAGCACCCAATGGCCTTGCATTTTCGCGGCGGATTGTCCCGCGCCGGGCAGTTCGGACGAGCTGATTGAAGGGCCATATGCGGCAGCGTTCATGGTGGTTTCTCCTGAACCTATGATTGAGTGTTTTTCTCCGGCGGCATAGGACATAAGTCACTAGGCCGCGGGCGCCGCGTCGCGCTGTCCGCTTCTAGGCTGCTGACGCGGCACCACGGAAAGGCCCGTTTCCATGGCGAATCTCAGAGTGAACTTTGAGCAGCAGCGCTCGCAGAGCCAGAAGTGGACGGCCGCGTGCGACGGCTTTCGTTCGCAGATAGCGCGCGGAACATCGTGGCATGGGGCTTGCGGATTTCGCAGCTCAAACGAAAATACCCGGCCGCGGCTGGCGTAGCGGAACTCAGCATCGCATTGAGGATTGGCGCATTTCTGGACCACTTCTCCTCCTTCCGCGCGGCACCATATCTCCCTAATCAATCTACCCAGATAGGCCTGCCAATTCTGTGACCGGGGTCACAGCCAGCCGTGCAGGTGCGGACGCATCATCTGGTGAGAGGTATTTGAGTCATGGCCTACGTAATTGCCCAACCCTGCATTGATGTAAAAGACACGGCGTGCGTGGATGCCTGCCCCGTGGACTGCATTCATCCGGGCAAAAAGGAAGCGGACTTTG
Organism: Acidobacteriaceae bacterium; assembly: GCA_035765555.1. Classification (GTDB taxonomy): domain Bacteria; phylum Acidobacteriota; class Terriglobia; order Terriglobales; family Acidobacteriaceae; genus Silvibacterium. The sequence continues at coordinate 119 of DASTXK010000103.1, read as the reverse complement.
AAGGCGCGCCGCAACTTTACATCGACCCCGTGGAGTGCATCGACTGCGGAGCATGCGTGCCGGTATGCCCGGTTTCGGCCATTTTCGCGCTGGACGATTTGCCGGAGCAGTGGAAGGGA